>JADZBF010000270.1 GCA_020852215.1 Lysobacter sp.
CCCCGTTCGTCGACCCCGTTGCTGTCAAAACGGCCGTAAACTCGCCAGCGACGCAGGCCCTGTCGTTCAAGGCACAGGCACAGGCACAGATCCTCCTCAAGAACGACCGGCAAGCGCTTCCACTTAAGCTTGGTACGAAGGTCTGGCTATACGGCATCGAAAGGGCAAAAGCTACCGCCGCCGGCCTTGCCGTCGTCTTGCGCCCTGAGGACGCGGATTTCGCGCTCATCCGGGTATCGACACCTTCGGAACGGCAGCATCCCAATCATTTCTTCGGGTCACGGCAGAACGAGGGGAGGCTGGATTACCGGCCCGGCACAGCCGACTTTGATCTCGTCAGCAGGCTGCGTGGCAAGGTGCGCATCGTGCTGGCGCCCTTCACCGACCGCCCCGCGGTGCTGACGCAAATCGCACCGCTCGCCGATGCTATACTGATCAACTTCGGCGTCGGCGACGAAGCGCTGCTCGCCGTCGTCACAGGCAAGGATGCATCACGGGGGCGCCTGCCGTTTGAGCTTCCGCGATCGATGGCAGCCGTCGAAAATCAAGATCCCGCTCTGCCCGACGACAGTGGCAACCCGCTGTATCCGTTTGGCGCGGGTATCGTTCCCGGACGTCCCTGAACTGATCACCGATAGCTGTCGGATTATCTTGGCAATTAAAACATTGAAATCGAAGGGAGGCGAGAATGCGGAACGTTCTGAGCGCGGCAACCGCACTGGTGACCATTGCCATATTAACGATGCCTGCTCACGGGCAGGAGGTTCCCTCTAAGAATGGCAATACCTTGGAGGCTAGCGACGGCGTGGAAGACATCGTCGTCACCGCCGAACGGCGTTCGACAAACGTTCAAGATGTGCCGATCGCGATCACCGCGATTGGTGGCGACGAACTCAAGCGCGCCAACATCATCGGAACGCGCGGGCTGAGCGGCATCGCTCCAAACGTCAACATTGGGCAGGATGGACGCGGCATAGTCGCATCGATCCGCGGCATCAGTTCGGCAAATGTCACCGCCTCGCGTGACCCGTCAGTCGCCTTCCATGTCGATGGCGTCTATATGTCGCGCCCGACCGGGGCCACCGGAACCTTCTACGACCTGGATCGCGTTGAAATCCTTCGCGGCCCGCAAGGCACGCTTTACGGCCGCAACTCAACTGGCGGTACCATCAACGTCATCACTGCTCGTCCGCGATATCGTTTTGAAGGTAGCGCTGATACGTCTTACGGCAACTACGACGCGATCCAGCTTCAGGGCATGCTGAACATCCCGATCGTTGACGATAAGATCGCCTTCCGGATCGCGGCCATTCACAGCAAGCATGACGGGTATGCGCGCAGCACCGTTCCCGGCACGCCGTCGCTCGACGACCAGAACGATCAGGCAGTGCGCGCGACCCTGCTGGTCGAACCGTCCGACAACCTACAGATCATCCTCGGTGGCGACTATCAAAAACAGGGGGACGCAGGCTTGGCCGGCGGTGGTCTTAACGACCCGCCCCGACGCGTGACGCTCAACACGGTCGGTTTCCTGCGTAACGAATTGTATGGCGGTCGCGCGGAGGTGACGTGGAGTCTACCGACCTTTGACGTCGTGTCGCTCTCGGCACTGCGCCATGACAGCCAAAACTGGTTGCGCGACGGCGACGGAACGGTAACGGGAACCCGTTCTAACCGCCTCTTTCACGAAATTGATCAATTCTCCCAGGAAGTACGCTTCGTTTCCACGAACAGCGGTCCCCTGAAGTGGATCGTAGGCGGTTTCTATCTTCGCGAAAGCAATGACGGAGGCGCCATCGCATACACCAATCTCGCACTCACCACCGGTACGGAGCAGACGCGCCCAGGCCGCATTAACAGATCGCGGTCGATCTTCGGGCAGTTCGATTACACGCTGTTCGATCGCCTGACGCTGACCGCCGGCGGACGACAAACCTGGGACGACAAGCGCGCCCCGAACGGCATCGACGCGAACTTCAACGCGACTGGCTATATAACGCCGAACACATATGTAGTCCCCGCGCCGTTTGAGGGCAAGAAGTTCACCTATCGCTTAGGCTCGAAATACGATATTGACGCGCGTAACAACGTCTATTTCAATATCTCGCGAGGGTATAAGGCCGGAGGATTTAATTCAAGGCCCGAAATCCGTCCGACATATCTGCCTGAAACCCTAACAGCCTATGAAATCGGCACCAAGAACCGGTTTGCCGACAACACAATCCAGCTTAACTTATCTGGCTTCTACTATGACTATACCGATTTCCAAGTGAACGCCGCGGTCTTCGACGCGAACAACGTGCCATTCTCCCTTATTTCGAATGCTGGCGCAGCGACGGTCAAGGGCGTCGAGCTGGAGGGCGTGTTCCAGCCGATCCCGGCGCTTCGGATCGATGGATCGGTCGGCTATCTTTCAACGAGGTTCACCAGCCTGCGGGAAGCCTACGATTCGATATCGCGGACACTCGTCGACGTGACCGGAAACCGCCTGCCGCGCGCACCCGAGTTCACCTGGCGCCTGACTGCGCGTTACGATGCACCGCTCGGTTCGGGAAAGCTGTCGCCCAACGTTTCAATTCAAGGCCAGTCGAGCCAATTCTTCACCGAGTTCAACGATAGGGTGATCGTAGCCGGCGCCACTACCGTGACGACCTATGTTCCATTTCGGGAAGGCGGCTGGGCGATGGCGAACGCGAACCTGCGCTACGAGGCGGCTGGCGCGCGCTGGTATGTCGAAGCGTTCGGTCAGAATCTGTTCGACAAGACGGTGCTTGTCAACGCGGGTCTGGGAGCGGGCAATCTCACCTATGCGCCGCCGCGGATCTATGGCGTGCGCGCGGGGGCCAAGTTCTGATGCGTGCGTTGCCGTGGATCGTGGCGGCTGCCGCTGCGACGGCGGGTGTGACCGCTTCGCTGGCGATGGCTTCGGTCTCGTCGCAGACGGCAGCGCCCGTTCAGTCGGGCGTCCAGCGGCCCCTGCGGGTGCGCGACCTGCCGCCCGGCTATCTCGCGCGCGGGACGGTCGACGGCTTGGCCCTGATCCTGCCGGCGCCGGTCAAGGGCGACGAACGCTACCGCGCCGACCGCCGCCTGTTTCGCGCCACCCGCGCCCTGCGAAACGGCGAGCGCTGGCGCGTGGCGACGCGCGATGTCGAGATGGAGCCGGCGGCGATGATGGAGAACTTCTCCTGCGCGGCCGGGCGTCATCTGGCACCCGAGACGGCGCCGCAACTCGACCGGATCATGCGGCGCGTTCTAGTGGATGCGCTGACAACGAATGAAACGGCCAAGCGCCACTTCCGACGGCTGCGCCCGTTCCAGATCGACCGGGGCCCGATCTGTCAGCCGGAGGCGCAACTCACCACGAGCTTCGACTATCCGTCTGGACACACGGTATGGGGTTGGACCTGGGCTCTGGTGCTGGCCGAACTGGTGCCGGACCGCGCGACGCCGATCCTTGCGCGGGGCCGCGCCTATGGCGAAAGCCGGCTGGTCTGCGGTGCCCACAATGGCTCGGCCGTGGAGGCGGGCGCGCGCGTGGCAGCAGGGGCGATTGCGGCGGTGCACGGATCGGCGGAGTTCCGCGCGGACATGGACCTCGCACGCGCCGAACTTGCGACAGCACCGATGCTCGGTGAGTCGGCGCGCGCGGCATGTGTCGCCAACGAGCGCGTCTTCGCGCAGGCGCTGCCCGGCCGGTAGCTATCCTTCATCGGAGCAGCGCCGAAGCGCTGGCTCGATTGGAGCGGTCTTCGATCAGTCTGCATCGTAGCCGGTGATGACGA
>JADZBF010000271.1 GCA_020852215.1 Lysobacter sp.
ACGGCCGGCACCAGGCTGTGGCGCGGGGTCAGGCCCAGATGACTGCGCAAATCGGTCAGTTCCACATCGGCGGGAATCTCCGAGAGGTCCAAGCGCCGTTCGGTCTCGCGGCCCTGCGCGTCGCGGACCCGCACCGGCAAGGCGGGCGCACGGTCGATGGCGGCGACCAGTAGCGCGCCGTAGGCCTCGGTCCAGGTCGGGGTCTCACGCTCGCCGATCTGCAGCAGGGTGTCGCCGCGGCGCAGCCCGGCCGCGGCCGCGGCGGCATCCGCGCGGCCGACGACCGGCGCGTAGTCCGGCCGGCCGATGACGAACATCGCCCAGAAAAAGAAGATGCAGAGGATGAAATTCGCGAATGGCCCGGCGGCGACGATCGCCATGCGTTGCCAAACGGTCTTGCGGGTGAAGGCTTGATCGAGCTGGTCTTCGGGCACCTCGCCTTCGCGTTCGTCCAGCATGCGCACGTAGCCGCCCAGCGGGATGGCAGCGATGGCCCATTCGGTGCCGCGCTTATCGCGACGCATCCACAGCGGCTTGCCGAAGCCCACCGAGAACCGTAGGACTTTCACGCCGCAGCGCCGCGCGACCCAGTAATGGCCGAATTCGTGGAAGGTGATCAGCACGCCGAGCGCGACGATCAACCACCAGATCGAGCCGAAAAAATCGCTCATGCGCGAATCCCCTGCGAACGCGAACCAAAATCGGAAACCACAGCGGACGCGCCGCCCGAAATAGCGTCGAGCGTCAGCGCGCGCGCGGCGGCATCGGCGGCGAGCAGACCTTCGAGCGAATCGGCCGATGCGGCGTCGGACGAAACGCCGGAGAGACGATCGAGGGCGCGTTCGACCAACTCCGGGATGGACAGGAAAGCGATCCGGCCCTGAAGAAAGGCTGAAACGGCTTCTTCGTTGGCGGCGTTCAGCACCGCCGGCGCGGTGCCGCCCGCGCGCAATGCGTCGTAGGCGAGGCGCAGACACGGGAACGCATCGAGATCGGGCGCTTCGAAATCCAGCCGACCGTGCGCGAGCAGATCCAAACCGCCCACGCCCGAAACGATCCGCTCCGGCCAACCGAAACCTACCGCGAGCGCGGTGCGCATGTCAGGCAAGCCCAATTGCGCCAGTGTGGAGCCATCGACGAACTCCACCAGCGAATGCACCAGGCTTTGCGGATGCACCAACACGTCGATGCGGTCGAACGGCACACCGAACAAATGATGCGCCTCGATCACTTCCAGGCCTTTGTTCATCAGCGAGGCGGAGTCGACCGAAATTTTCGGGCCCATCGACCATTTGGGATGCGCGACCGCCTGCGCGGGCGTGATGCTCGCCAGTTCCGCGCGCGTGCGGCCGCGGAACGGCCCGCCGGACGCGGTCAGCACGATGCGTTTGAGCCCGCCGTGCGCGTCGTGGCGCGTGTCGTGGTGTTCGCTGTAATTCCCGCCGTCGCGTCGATCGTTCGCGCTCGGCAAGCATTGGAAGACCGCGTTGTGTTCGCTATCGATCGGCACGATTCGCGCGCCGCCGGCGCGCGCGGCGTTCATCAGCAGCGTGCCGGCCAGTACCAGGGATTCCTTGTTCGCCAGCAGCAGGCGTTTGCCGGCGCGGGCCGCGGCCAGCGTGGACGATAAACCGGCGGCGCCGACGATCGCGGCGACCACGGTATCGATGTCGGGGCTGGCGGCGAAGGCGTCGATGGCGTCGGGCCCGGCATGCGCTTGCGTGTCGAGCCCCGCCCCGCGCAGACCGTCGCGTAACGCCGCGTGAAGCGCCGGGTCGGCGACGACCGCGTGCGCCGGGCGATGACGCACGCACAGCGCGACCAAGGCGTCGACCTGCCGTCCGGCGACCAGGACCTCCGCGCGCAGCCGGTCGGGGTGCCGCGCGACGACATCCAGCGCCGAAGCGCCGATCGATCCGGTCGCCCCGAACACGGCGACCCGCTGCACGCCGCGATTCGGCGCGGAGGCGGGGGCATGCTCGTGTGCGGCATGCGCGTGTGGGGCGGCGGGCGAGGGCATGGCGGGGATGGACCGTCTCCGATGTCGAGAGTTCAGCGCAGTGGTTCGGACGGATGGGGCGGGCTCAGAAACCCAGCAACAGCTTGCCGACCGCGAACACCGGCAGCGCGGCGAGCACGCTGTCGATGCGGTCCAGCACGCCGCCGTGCCCGGGGATCAAAGCTCCCGAGTCCTTGGCGCCGACATGGCGTTTGAGCAGGCTTTCGAACAAATCGCCGACCACCGAGAACACGATGGTCCAGGCGGCGACCAGGGCGATGCCGGGGAATTGCGCCAGCGGCGTGCCGATGAGGGCCGCGCCGATCAGCGCGACCGCCATGCCGGCGATCACCCCGCCGATCAAGCCTTCGATGGTCTTGTTCGGGCTGATACGCGGGCTGAGTTTGCGTTTGCCGAACTTGCGGCCGGCGAAATACGCGCCACTATCGGCGAACCAGACGATCATCAGCGCCACCAGCAGCCAATACTGGCCGTTCGGGCGTTCGGCATGGATCAGCGCCAGAGCGCACCAGGCGGGAATCACGCTGAGCGTGGCGGCCGCCAGCTTGAAAACCCGCGCATGGGTGTCGTGATCGGAGGCGAAGCCGTAGTGCCGTAGCCACAGCAAGGACAGCAGCCACCAGATCACGCCGATCAACGACATCAGTTGGAACAACACCAGCGAGCCGCCCGCGGACGAGCGCGAAGCCCAGACGATCGCCACCATCATGAGCAGATTGGCGACCAGCAGCACGCTGCGGGAGAGGGTGTCGTCGATCTCCGCCAGCTTCAGCCATTCCCACAGGCCCAGCAGGAAGATCACGGCGGTCAGCGCGGCCATCCACGGCGTCGGCAGCAGCAGGATGGCGGCGATCGCCAATGGCCCCATGACCAGGGCAGCGAGGACTCGGGTTTTGGTCATGCGGGAGTCCTGTCGGAATCGTGGCGCGAAAGAGGAGCGTTCGGGTCTGCCGAAGCGGCATGCGCGGCGTCTGCGGCGTCGCCGCCCGCGCCCGCGGCGATCTGGGCGCTGGTGAGCCCGAAACGGCGTTCGCGCCCGGCGAAATCGTCGAGCGCCGTCTGCAGCAGCGCCGCGTCCAATTCCGGCCACAGCGCTTCGGTGAACCACAGTTCGGTGTAGGCCATCTGCCAGAGCAGAAAATTGCTGATGCGACGGTCGCCGCCGGTGCGGATGAACAAATCGGGCGCGGGCAAATCGGCCAACGCCATGTAGCGACCGAAGGCGGCTTCGTCGACCTGCTCCGGGCGCAAGCGGCCGGCGGCCACGTCCTCGGCGACGGCGCGCGCGGCCTGCGCGATGTCCTGCCGTCCGCCGTAGCTGGCGGCGATGGTCAGATGCAGGCGGCGGTTGTGCAGCGTGCGACGCTCGGCGTCCTGCATCCGCGCCAGAATTTCCGGCGAAAAACGTCCGCGTTCGCCGATGAAGCGCAGGCGCACGCCGCGGCGGTCCAATTCCTCGACTTCGCGTTCCAGCGCATTGAGGAACAATTTCATCAACGCGCCGACTTCATCCTCCGGCCGGCCCCAGTTTTCGCTGGAGAACGCGAACAGCGTCAGCGCTTCGATGCCTTTTTCCAGGCAGAAATCGATGGTCACGTTGACCGCGCGCGCGCCGGCGCGATGGCCGATCACGCGCGGCCGACGGCGACGTTCCGCCCAGCGGCCGTTGCCGTCCATGATCACGGCGAGATGGCGGGGGATGCTCATCGCGAAGCGTCCGGGCATCGAACAGGAACGAGCGCGTCGGGTCGTGCCGACGACACCGTTGCCGACATTGCCGCCCACATCGCCGGCTGCGCGCGACGCCCAGCGGCGGGCATACGCGAGGCGCGCATCGAAACCGAACTGCATGCGTCCATGGCCGACATCGCCGATCGTGGTGTCAGACGGCCATCAGTTCCTGTTCTTTGGCTTTCACCACCTCGTCGACGTCCTTGATCGCCTTGTCGGTGAGCTTCTGGATGTCTTCCTCGC
>JADZBF010000272.1 GCA_020852215.1 Lysobacter sp.
GTGCAGGTCGAAGCCGGCGCGACCTTGGCCGGCGCGTGGATGCGCGAAGGTTTGGTCGACGAGGTGCTGTTGTACATCGCGCCGATCCTGCTCGGCGATGCGGCGCGACCGTTGTTCGACGGCCTCGACATCGACGAAATGACGCGCCAATTGCGGATGCGCATCGTCGAATCGCGCCGCATCGGCGCCGATTTGCGCGTGCTGCTGCGGCCGGAGACCAGCGCATGAACGTCGCATCCGATCCGCCCATCGACATCGCCGTGCGCTCGGTCGAGACCACGCGCTCGCCTTCGAAGCCCGAATTCGCCGATCATTTCTCGACGGTCGCCGCGCAGTACGCGAGCGCGCGGCCGGACTATCCCGATGCCTTGTTCGATTGGATCGCGGGCATCGCGTCGTCGCGCGTGCGCGTGTGGGAAGCCGGTTGCGGCAGCGGTCAGGCCACGCGCGGGCTGGCCTCGCGCTTCGAGCGCGTCTACGCGACCGACCCGAGCGCCGCGCAGATCGCGCAAGCGAACGGCCCGTCGAACGTCGAATTCGCGGTGGAGCCGGCGGAAGCCTGCGGCTTGCCCGACGCCAGCGTCGATGCGGTCTGCGTCGCGCAGGCGCTGCATTGGTTCGATCGTCCGCGCTTTTTCGCCGAGTGCGCGCGTGTGCTCAAACCCGGCGGCGTATTGGTGGCGTGGGGCTATCAAGATATCGAAGTGCCCGAAGACTTGCGCGCCGCTGTCGGCGGTTTTTCGGCGCGCATTCGCGACGCGTGGCCGACCGAGCGCTATCTGGTCGATCGCGCCTATATCGATTTTCTGCCGTTGTTCGACGCGGCGCCGTTCGAGCGCATAGCGACCGACGATCTTCCCGTGCGCGAAATAACGGTCGATTGGTCGTTGATGCGGATGCTCGACTATTTTTCGAGCTATTCGGCGGTGAAGCGTTATCGCGAAGCGAACGGGATCGATCCGGTGGCCGCGCACGCATGGGACATCGCAATCGCGTGGCGCGAATCGGACAAGACGCGCCGCCTGCGTTGGCCGTTGTTCGTGCATGCGCGGAGGAAACGCGCGTGAGCCTAAAGAGATTCCACCGGGAGCGCGCGTGTTTACGGGATTGATCGAAGGCGTGGGCCGCGTGCTCGCGGTCGAACCGCGAGGCGGCGATGCGCGCTTGCGTATCGCGGCCGGCTCTTTGCCGTTCGCGGAGGTCGCGATGGGCGAGAGTATCGCCGTCAACGGCGTGTGTTTGACCGTTGTCGAATTCGATGCCGCCTCGTTCGCGGCGGATGCGTCCACCGAAACGTTGGCGCTGACCACGCTCGGCGGTCTTGGTGTCGATCGCGCGGTCAATCTGGAACGCGCGATGCGGCCGACCGATCGCCTCGGCGGCCATCTTGTCAGCGGCCATGTCGACGGCGTCGGCCGCGTGCAGCAGGTGTGGCCGGATGCGCGCGCGCAACGCTGGCGTTTCCTCGCGCCCGCGCCGCTGCTGCGCTACATCGCGGTCAAAGGTTCGATTTGCGTGGATGGCGTCAGCCTCACCGTCAACGCGGTGGACGATGCCGGCTTCGAGGTCGCGCTGATTCCGCACACCGTCGACCACACCGCGTTTTCGTCCACGAACGTAGGCGATGCGGTGAATCTGGAAGTCGATCTGGTAGCGCGCTACGTCGAACGTTTATTGACCAGCCGGGAATCGTGAATCGAGAATCCCAGGCAACGACGATTCCGCACTTCCGTTTTCCGATTTTTCCAACCCTCATTCCCCATTCTTCAATCCCACATTTCCGACACCACATGAGCTACGCAAGCATCCCAGAACTGCTCGATGAGATCCGAGCCGGCCGCATGGTCGTGATCGTGGACGACGAAGATCGCGAAAACGAAGGCGATCTGATCATGGCCGCGGAACTGGTGCGGCCGCAGGACATCAATTTCATGGTCACGCATGCACGCGGCCTGGTGTGCTTGTCTCTAACGCGCGAGCGCTGTCGGCAACTCGGTTTGCCGCCGATGGTGCGCGACAACACTTCCCCGCACGGCACCAATTTCACCGTCAGCATCGAAGCGGCCGAAGGCGTGACCACCGGCATCAGCGCGTACGATCGCGCGCACACCGTGCGCACCGCCGTGCGTCCGGATGCGTCGGCGGAGGATTTGTCGCAACCAGGCCACATCTTCCCGCTGATGGCGCAGCCCGGCGGCGTGCTCAATCGCGCCGGACACACCGAAGCGGCGAGCGATCTGGCGCTGCTGGCCGGGCTGGAACCCGCGGGCGTGTTGGTGGAGATTCTCGACGCCGACGGCCGCATGGCGCGACGACCGGCGCTGGAAATCTTCGCGCGCGAACACGGTTTGAAGATCGGCTCGATTGAGGACTTGATTCGCTATCGCCTGCATACCGAGCACACCGTCGAACGCGTCGATACGCGCGAGATCGACACCGAGCACGGCGCATTCGCGCTGCATACGTACCGCGATCGACTGAACCACTGCCTGCATTTCGCGCTGCTGCGCGGCGACGCCGATCCCACCGTGCCGACCTTGGTGCGCGTGCATGCGCTGAACCCGCTCGCCGACGCGCTGCATTGGCGGCGGCCGGATTTCGGCCCGGCGGTGGGCGAGGTGTTGGCGAAGATCGCCGACGAAGGACGCGGCGCGTTGGTGGTGCTTGGCGAGGCGCCGAGCCACGACGCGCTGCTCGCGCGAATCCGCGAACCGCGGCCGGCCGCGGTCGACGGGGCGCCGTCGGCGCGCGGCGGCGCGATGGCCGAATGGCGCCGCAATGGCGCCGGTTCGCAGATTCTGGCCGACCTGGGCCTGGGCAAGCTGCGGGTGCTCGGCACCCCGCGCAAACAGGTGGGATTGGCCGGCTTCGGCCTGGAAGTGGTGGAGTACGTCGGGCTGTCGCCCGGGTAAGGCCATAGGCCGCACCCGGGGCTTTTCATGATTCATGCGCCACAGTCCGCCCCCGGGTTCATCCCGGGTGCGCTTCGCTTACCCGGGCTACAATGCTCGGCCCTCCGCTGAGCCGCCCCCATGCCCCAGTTCGAAGGCGATCTGCGCGCTCCCGAAGGCGCGCGTTTCGCGATCCTCGTCAGCCGCTGGAACCCGCGCGTCACCGAGCGTTTGGTGGTCGGCGCGCGCGATGCGTTCGTGGCCAACGGCGTCGCCGAGACGGCGGTCGATACGATCCGCGTGCCCGGCGCGTGGGAACTGCCCATCGCCGCCGCGCGCATCGCCGCCAGCGGCTATGCGGCCATCGTCGCGTTGGGCTGCGTGATCCGCGGCGATACCCGCCATTACGAGCAAGTCGCCGACGGCTGTTCCGAAGCCTTGATGCGCGTGTCGCTGGATTCGGGCGTGCCGATCGCCAACGGCGTGCTGGCCGTGGATCGCTACGAAGACGCGGAAGCGCGCGCCGGCGGCAATCACGGCAACAAAGGCGAAGAGGCCGCGCTGGTCGCGATCGAAATGGCGAATCTGTTGGAAAAACTTCCATGAGCAAACAACATCACAGTCGTCAGCATGGCGTAGACCCCGTGCTGCGCACGCGCGCGCGCCGTCGTGCGTTGCAGGCGGTGTACGCGTGGCAAATGTCGGGCGGCGACGCGCGCGAGATCGTCGCCCAGTTCGCGCACGAACAGGGGCGCGAGATCGCCGATCTGGCGTATTTCGAGGACCTGGTCCACGGCGTGGGCCGGCATGTCGCCGAGTTGGATACCGCGCTCGCTCCGCATTTGGATCGCACCATCGACGAAGTGGATCCGATCGAACGCGCCGCGCTGCGCATCGCCGCGTACGAATTGAAGCACCGCATCGATGTGCCGTATCGCGTGGTGTTGAACGAAGCGGTGGACACCGTGAAGCGCTTCGGCTCCGAACACGGGCACACGTACGTCAATGGCGTGTTGGACCGTTTGGCTGCGGATATGCGCGCGGTGGAGATGGGTGCGGGGCGGAGCTGATTTAATAAGTTGGTTAGCGAGTCAATTCTTTCGCGCTGACGCGCGACCTACTTTTCTTTGCTCGTGCACTGCGTGCGCAGGAGCGCGCGCGAACGCCGCAGGCGGCCCGAAGGGAGAGCGCCAGGATGGCGCGAGTCAAGAAAAGTAGGCAAAAGAAAGCACTTTTCCCCGACAAAGCAATCCTGGCTATTTGTTCTCAAGGGGATTTTTCGATTCGCCGTCCATGGCGAATCGAAAAACGGCGGGCGTCCTGCCCGCCGCCCGATGGGTCTGGTGAGACAGATGCGAGTATCCGAATGGTGCCGTGACCTGCACAGGCCCGCGCGCAGCGCTTTGCGCAGTTCGGGCGGACGACTCACTCCTCGCTCACCCCTGGAATCCTTCCGTCCGCGCCGCGAATTCCCGGCGCGACGCTCTCCCACCACGCCTGTTGTTCGGGGTCTTCCAGAAACTGCGCGTAGGACAGATCGGAGACGGCGTCCAGCGCGTAGTCGGGGCGCGCTTCGGCCAGCATCGCGGCCATAGCGCGCAGCAGCGGCAGTTCGGGCACGTCGTATTCGACGAACAAAAACTGACCGGCCTGATTGATTTCGATGAAATGCAGGCCGCCGTCGGTATCGCCGACCAGATCGACGCAGCCGAACGCCAAGCCCAGCGCGTCCATCAATCTGCGTAGCCCGTCCGTCCATGTGTCGGGCAACGCGAATGGTCGGCTGCGCGTGCGTTCGCCGATCGACGCGGCGCGCCAATCGACCACGCCGTCGCCGTCGTCGGGCGCATCGACCCGCACCGCGAAAAAACGATGCCCGATCGCGGTCACGCGCACGTCGAAGGCTTTGTTCACGCAGGCCTGGTAGATGCCCGGGCAGAGCCGAAGACTGGCATCGTCGCGCAAGTCCTCTTCGTCGACGACGCGCGCGTACGTGCTGTGGATGCGACCATCGCCGTCGCGCCAACTGTGGGTGGCGAAGGGTTTGTAGACGATCCGCCCGTGCGCATCGCGGAAACGGCGAATGGCGTCGGGGTCGGACGACAGCAGCGTCGCCGGAAAACGCAGGCCGCAGCGGTGCGCGACGCGCAGTTGCAGCAGTTTGTTTTCCGCGGCGCGTGCGCGCTCCGGCGGGTTCGCCCAGAACACCTCGCCGGCCGCATCGGCGGTGCTGTGCGCATTGGCGACGAAACGTTGCCACTCGTCCTGCACGAACGCGCGGTCGGCGTCGGCGACATGCGCGAAATCCTGCGGCATTCGCGGCCGCCGAAACCACACGCTGGACGTGCGCGCCGGA
>JADZBF010000273.1 GCA_020852215.1 Lysobacter sp.
AGCGCACGAAGGTGCGGCTGGCGAAGTTGAAATCCGGCTCCTGCCGTGCCTTCTCGCCGGTGGCTGGATAACACGGATTCGGACTTCCCTGCGCACTGCAGACTTGCTGCATGGGACCCGTGATGATCGCGACGAACGATTGCGCCGGCTCGCAATACGCGCCGTCGGCGCGCCCGGAAGCGATGTCCGCCTTGAAGCCGGTTTGGCACAGGAACGTCACATGGCGGCGTAGCTTCCAGGTCCGCGTGCGCGGACTCGTTTCGCCGGCACATTGCGCCGAGGTCTGATACGTCCGATAGAGCGTGTCGTACCCCATGAACGACCGAATGATGCCGCGCTGCGGGTTGTTCGGGTCTTGTTCGACGAACGGACTGGCGTTCGCGCTTCGATCGAGGGTCAACGTCGTCGAGGCTCCGGTGCAACCGGCCAGTTCGGTCGCGAGCCAGCGCTGCTGCGCAGCCGCGACCAGCGCCGCCTCGTTCGCGCACCACCCCGCATAGTCGGGATGCGGATCGCCCGCGGCCGGCGCGCAACCGAAACCGCCGGACCCCACGCTGCCCAAATCCGCCGAGTACATCGTGTACGCCACTACCGGCGCGCGCAACTTGATCTGATAGGTGAACGCCACCTGCGGACTAGTCAGTGTCGTGCTCATCAACGACAACGGCGTCTCGATGCGCTCCAGCCACTGACCGGCCCCCGAGAAGGCGGGATCGTTACGCATTGCCGCTTCCGCGTCCTGTCGTGTGTCGAAGCAGGTTTGCGTCGATGACCCACCGACGAGGTAACAGAACTGGTCGGGATTGGCGCTCTGCGAAGAGGCCGTCGTCGCGCGCAGCGACAAGCCCCCCACCAACACGGCAGCGAACGCGATGCGTGGCGCGAGGCGCCACATCCGATTCCACCGATTCGACTGACGTTGCATCCTGCTCTCCCTCATCTTGTAATCTTGTCGCGCTCCGAATGCGAGACGGGCACTTTTGCGCTGTCGACTCGCGTTCGCAAGCGCACGCACCGCTTCGGTATGCGAAGTACACGCCTCGGTGACTGCAGCCAGACTGCAGCACACCACCGCCGCACTCTTCTGGACGACACCGTTCAAAACCGGCGGCGAGGCGCCTTATCTCTGCTTTTCCCGCATCGCGCGTATCCTGAACGCGACTCTTCCGACATCTAGCCACATGCCTCGTCCGAACGTCAAGCCCAGCACGGAGCGCTCTCGAACAACATAGATTTGATCTATCGAAAAGTATTTTTTTGTGGCGAAATAGCCGAAAATCTTCGCGCTACCGCGTTGCACATATCGCGAATGCAGCGAAGCGCTTCCGGCACGAACACAATCGAGCGGAGTCGGCCTCCTTCGCTCCACCTCACGAAAACGCCGGGCGATTTCTCGCCCGGCGTTTTTTTCGTAACGCACGCCCGTGAATACTCGGGCGCATTCGTCGCGATCAGAACTCCGCTTTGAACTCCACGCCCAACGTGCGCGGCTCGTTGAGGAAGCCGGTCAGGTTGTTGAAGTCGATGCCGCCGACGATCGCGGTTTCGTCGGTGATGTTGCGGCCGAACAACGCGAGTTCGTAAGCGCCGTCGCCCCAGGCGTAGCCCAAACGCAGACCGCCTTCCAACAGCGGATCGCCGGTGAATTCGGTCGATTCGTAAAGGAAGAAGTTGACTTCGCTGCGGTAGTTCCAATCGGTGTAAGCGAAGAATTCGCCGTGACTGGTCGGGATGCCGTAACGCGCGGTCAGGTTGTAGACGTGCTTGGGCGCCTGCGGCAGAGTATTTCCATTGATGTAAAACCTGCCGGTAGGATTATTGAGCGGGTCGAGTGCTTCACGATCATTCATATCGCAACCGCCGCCGCAACCGAACACGGTCAAGTTGTTGTCCTGGATTTCGGTGTCGTTGTAGCTCGCGCCGAAGGTGACATACAGATTGTCGGTGATCCATGCCTGCAGATCGAGTTCCGCGCCCTGGCCGATGGTGCGGTCGGCGTTGACCAAGCGCGCGATGTTGGCGGTGCCGCCGACGGCGGTGAGCTGCTGATCGTTGACGACGTAGCGATACAGCGAGAACCCGAAGCGCAAGCGGTTATCGAGTATCTGTCCCTTGATGCCGGCTTCGTAGGAAATCACGGTTTCGGTATCGGCGACGGTCACCAACTCGCTGGCCGGGAGCGTCGCGTCCGCGAACATCAGACGCCCCTGCACGCTCGGCGCGCGGAAGCCCTTGGCGACGCGACCGTAAACGTTCAAGTCGTCGGTGGCCGCGTACACGGCGCTGAGATCCCAACTGACGTCGGTATCGCTGGGGCTGACTTTGATCGGCGCGATCGGCGGACCGAACGGACCGACCACGCGCTGCGCGACGAACTCCTTGCTGTCGTCGGTGTAGCGCAGGCCGCCGCGAAGTTTGAATTTATCGGTGACATCGAAATCGGCCGAAGCGAACACCGCCCACGCGGTGTTGTCCTGGCGCTGCACGGCATAGCCGTTCTGCGCATTGCCGGGCGCGAAGGTGTCGTAGCTGAAGCTGTCGACGGTGATCTTTTCCTGGAACCAGAACACGCCGGCCTGCCAATCGAAGCGTCCGAGTTCGTCCGACTCGATGCGCAATTCCTGGCTCCACTGGCTGTGCTTGGGCAAGCCGTCGGCCGATTCGGCCGGGAACAGGGCTTCGCCCAGCGTGTCGGTCGGGAAACCGTAGACCGAGCCGCCGTCGATGTCGCCGCGACTGAAGGCTTCGACGTTTTCGTAGCCGGTGATCGAGTACAGGCTGTACGCACCCAAATCCCAGCGCATGCGCACGTTGCCGCCGAACTGTTCGAGATTCTGTTCGTTGCGGCCGTCGATGGAAACGGTGTCGCGATCGAAATCGTCGCGCAATTCGTTCGTGCCTGGCTTGATGATGCCGGCGCGGAACAAGCGCGCGGTGCCTTCGAGCTTGCGCGCATGCAGATTGGCGAGCAGTTCGAAACTATCGCTCGGCGCGAACAGCATCTGCACGCGACCGGCACTTTCTTCATAGCCTTCCAGATCGTCGCCGTCGCCGTTGAAGGTGTTGTCGACGTAATCGTCACGGCGCTGATGCATACCCGACACGCGCACCGACGCGGTTTCGTTGACCGCGCCGGTGACGGCGCCCTCGGCGTTGAAGCCGTTGCGCTCGGTCACGCTGGCGCGCACATACCCGCCGAATTCGTCCTGCGGACGCGCCGACTCGAATTTGATCACCCCGGCCGGCGAGTTGCGGCCGAACAGCGTGCCCTGCGGGCCGCGGGCCATTTCGACCTGTTCGACGTCGAACAGCGGGAAGCCTTTGAGAATCGGGTTTTCCTGCACCACGCCGTCGTACACCAGCGACACCGGCTGAGAGGCGTTCAGATCGAAGTCGGTATTGCCCAGCCCGCGGATGTAGAAACGCGGGAAGGCGCGGCCGAACGAGGATTCGATGTTCAACGCGGGCAGACGGCCCGAGAGCACGCGGATGTCTTCGCCGCTGGCCGTGATCGCGTCGAGCTTTTCGCGATCCACGGTGGTGATCGCCATCGGCACATCCTGGATGTTTTCGACGCGGCGCTGCGCGGTGACGGTGATGGTGTCGAGCGTGCGGGCGTCGTTCTGATCGCCGGCGTCCTGGGCGACGGCCATCGAAGGCAGCGCCAGCGAGACGGCGGCGGCCAAACCGCCCAAACGCAAGGCGCGGCGGCGGCGGAGAGGAGAGTTCATGGGGAGGTCCTACGGTTGGGGAGAGAAACGCGGGGGGAGTGCGGAAGAGGCGACCGGGCGAGCCCAGCGACAGCGAGGCCCACGGGTCCGGAAAAGCGCGCGAATTGTAAACAATTCGTGATCCGGGCGGCCGGTCGGCCGTCACGCCAAGTTCGGACAAGCTCGCAACGTCGTCTCGGGCCGAAAAACGGGCCGCTGTGGGGCTCGATATGCCTTTCGTCATGGGCGCGGAAACCGCCCCTGAGCTACCCTGTCGGCCGCAATTCCGCACGCCCGTACCCGTCCGAGGACCGCCTCAATGAATCGCCCGATCGCCTGCGCCTTGGCGCTGGCTCTCTCCGCCGCCATGCTGTCCGGCTGCGACAAGTCTTCCGAACAGAAGCCCTCCACCGACAAGACCGCCATGCCCGCCGACGCCGCCCACGAGAATCCTTTCTTCGCCGCGAGCCCGCTGGCGCTGCACTTCCCGCAGTTCGACAAGATCAAGGACAGCGATTTCGGCCCGGCGTTCGACCGCGGCATGGCCGACCAGCTCAAGGAAATCAAAGCCGTCGCCGATACCGCCGACGCGCCGACCTTCGACAACACCATCCTGGCGATGGAGCGTTCGGGTCAGTTGATCAGCCGCGCCATCAAGGTCTTCGGCAATCTCACCAGCGCCAACACCAACGACGCGCTGGACAAACTGGACGAACAGTACTCGCCGAAATTCGCCGCGCACTTCGACAGCATCTACCTCGATCCCAAACTGTTCGCGCGCGTCAAAGCGCTGTACGACAAGCGCGACACGCTCGGTCTCGACGCGCAGGGCGTGCGTCTGGTCGAACGCTACTACACCGATTTCGTGCGCGCCGGCGCCAATCTGGACGACACACAGAAAACGCGCGTCAAAGAGATCAACGCCGAGATGGCCACGCTGTCGACCAAGTTCGGTCAGAACGTGCTGGACGAAGTGAACGACTCGGCGATCGTGGTCGATTCGCTCGACGACTTGAAAGGCCTGTCCGAAGATCAGATCGCGCCGCTGGCCGAAGCCGCCGAAAAGAAAGGCGCGAAGGGCAAGTACGCCATCGCCCTGCTCAACACGACGATCCAACCGCTGACCGCACAGCTCGAAAATCGCGCGCTGCGCGAGCGCATCTACAAAGCGTCGATGTCGCGCGGCAGCCGCGGCAATCAGTGGGATACCACCGAGATCGTCTCGAAGGTCGCGAAGCTGCGCGCCGAACGCGCCAAGATCATGGGCTATCCGAACTACGCCGCGTTCGCCGTCGCCGAAGAGACCGCCAAGTCGCCCGACGCGATCAACAAGATGCTCGGCCAATTGGCCCCGGCCGCCGTCGCCAACGCCAAGAAAGAAGCCGCCGAACTGCAGGCGATGATCGATCAGGAACAAAAGGCCAAGGGTCAACCGACCTTCGCCCTGGAAGCCTGGGACTGGGCGTACTACAGCGAAAAAGTGCGCCAAGCGAAGTACAACTTCGACGAAGCGCAGCTCAAGCCGTATCTGGAGATGGACAACGTCCTCAACAACGGCGTGTTCTTCGCGGCAGAGAAGCTGTACGGCCTGAAGATGAAGCGCCGCACCGACTTCCCGGTCTATCAGGAAGACGTGCGCGTGTACGACGTCTTCAACGAAGACGGTTCGCAACTGGCCATGGTGCTGGTCGATCCCTACGCCCGCGATTCCAAGCGCGGCGGTGCATGGATGAGTTCCTACGTCGATCAATCCGAACTGATGGGCACCAAGCCGGTCGTCGCGCTGCATTTGAACGTGACCAAGCCGGCCGCCGGCAAACCCGCGCTGATGACCTGGGACGACGTGAACACCACGTTCCACGAATTCGGCCACGTGCTGCACGGCATGTTGTCGAACGTGAAGTATCCGTACTTCAGCGGCACCAATGTCCCGCGCGATTTCGTCGAATATCCCTCGCAGGTCAACGAAATGTGGTCGACCTGGCCGGAAGTGCTGGCGAATTACGCCAAGCATCACCAGACCGGCGAGCCGATGCCGAAGGAATTGCTGGACAAGGTGCTGGCGGCCGAGAAGTTCAACCAAGGTTTCGCGACCACCGAATATCTCGGCGCCGCGATGCTGGACCAGCGTTGGCACCAGGTGCCGGCCGACCAGTTGCCCGATGCGAAGGGCGTGATGGCCTACGAGGCGAAAGCGTTGAAGGACATCGGCGTGGATTACGCCCCGGTGCCGCCGCGCTACCGCACGCCCTACTTCAGCCACATCATGGGCGGCTATGCGGCCGGCTACTACGCGTACATCTGGTCGGAAGTGCTCGACGCCGACAGCGTGGAATGGTTCAAGCAGAACGGCGGTCTGACGCGCGCCAACGGCGACCGCTTCCGCAACACGCTGCTCTCGCAAGGCGGCAGCAAGGACGCGTTGCAACTGTTCCGCGATTTCACCCAGCGTGAGCCGTCGATCAAAGCGTTGCTGGAACGTCGCGGCCTGACCGCGAAGTAAGTTCCGCTTCCGCGCGACACCCGACACCGCCCGATTCCGATCGGGCGGTGTCGTTTTCGGCATTCGATGAGCGGCGCTCTGCGGCCGACATCGCTCGACATCTCATATCCCGCACTTCCTAACCTGCTCCTATCGCGTATGTCGCAGATCGCGCACTCCAACAAAGAATCGCCATCGCACGCCGCCGATGCCCTGCGAGCGTGGCTCGAAAGCGCGGGTCGCGTCTTCGTGATCACCGGCGCCGGCGTGAGCACCGCTTCGGGCATTCCGGACTATCGCGACGTCGACGGCGAATGGAAACGCACGCCGCCGGTGACGTACCAAGCCTTCGTCGGCGACAGCGCGACGTATCGCCGCTACTGGGCGCGCAGCTACGTCGGTTGGCCGATGCTTTCGCGGGCACAACCGAGCCTAGCGCACCGCGCCCTGGCCGCATGGTCGCAAGCGGATCGCATCGCCGCATTGGTGACTCAAAACGTGGACGGCCTGCACCAAAGCGCCGGCAACGCGGACGTCATCGACCTGCACGGCCGATTGGATCGCGTCGTGTGTTTGTCCTGCGGCGCCGCGCAAACCCGCGCCGAACTGCAAACGGCGATGTCGCGCGCCAATCTCGACTGGCGCCCGAACGCCGCGACCGCGGCGCCCGATGGCGATGCCGACATCGAAACGGCCGCGATCGCGGGTTTCGTCGCGCCGCATTGCGCCGTCTGCGACGGTCTGCTCAAACCCGATGTGGTGTTCTTCGGCGAAAACGTGCCGCGCGCGCGTTACGAACGGGCGCTGGGTGCGCTGCATGCGTCCGACGCGCTGTTGGCCGTGGGCACGTCGTTGATGGTGTATTCGGGCTTCCGCTTCGCGCGCATGGCGCATGAGCGCGGAATGCCGATCGCGATCCTCAACCGCGGCCGTACCCGCGCCGACGCATTGGCGGGTCTTAAACTCGAAGCGGAGTGCGGCGAAACGCTCGCGGCCTCGCTGCGAGACGGATCCCTGCCCGGCTGATCATCGTTGCGAGGCGGACCGAAGCGCACTCGATCAAGGCGCTCTCAATCGAGACGGGCTCGATCGGATGGAATATCAGGGCTGCCCGGTCGACGAAGCTCTCGGCCCTTCCAACTCCGGCTGGTCGCCCATCGGCGGCGCCGGGACGGGCACCGGCGGCGGCGCGGTCGTGAACATCGCGCGGTATTCCGGCGCCAGATGCGGCATCAGCATGGCCGCGGGCACTTCCACCGTGCGCAGACCGTCCACGTACGGCCCCGCCTGATACGGCGGGAATACGAACCGCAGCGCCATGATCTTGCCGTCGCTCGGCATCATCACCGGCTCGAACCAACGGAACGACTGCGGCTTGGGTTCGGTACCGAGGTCGATCAGCTTACCGATGGTGCGGATGGTTTCCGCGCGCTCTTCCGGCAGCAATTCGTCGGCATCGATCCGCTGCGATAAGGCCGCATGCAACTGCTCGCGCACGTAATCGGAAATCGGCCCCCAGCCGGCCGGATCGGCCAGCAAGGTATCCGCGCGCAGCATCTTGTTCTCCTGGGGAAGCCAGACGTAGCGCGCGATGATCGGGACGCTGTGCGCGCCGCCCAGAAAACTATTGCCGTCGGCCGCGACGGCCACCATCTGCGGGGTCTCGGCCAGCAAAGCGAAGTTGAGGATGAGGTCGAAGGGCGCGGACTGCTTGTTCGGATCGGTTTCCGCGACCGCCTTCATCAAATCCTGGCGCGCCTCTTCGGCGAAACGATGCAGCTCCGCCGCCAGCGTCGGATATTTCGTCGCGCCGGCCGGGTAGCTGATACCCACGATGTAGCGCGGGTCGTTTTCGATCACGTCCTTCAATTCGACCGGCGGCGGCGCGGGCGGTTGCGCGGCGACGGGGGGCGCTTGTGTCGCGGGCGGAGCATCCGCCTCTTTCTTGCAGGCCGACAGCAGGGAAGAACAGAGGACGCACGCGACCAGAACGGCGCGGAAGGACGGAGATGAGATCGGATTCATGGCGGTGCTCCCTTCCGTGGGGGGAAGGATCGGGGGCGGGAGAGGTGCGACGATGTTAAAACAATTCGATGGAGGAATTAGCGAACCGCGGATACGAAAAAGCCCCGGGCGCGAACGCCCGGGGCCTCGTTTTCGAACGAATCGATTTACAGCGCTTGCACTTCGTCGGCCTGCAGGCCCTTCTGGCCCTGCACGACCTTGAAGGTGACCTGCTGGCCTTCCTTCAGCGACTTGAAGCCATTGCCCTGGATCGAGCGGAAGTGGACGAACAGGTCCTGGCCGCTTTCCGGGGTGATGAAGCCGAAACCTTTAGCGTCGTTGAACCACTTGACGGTGCCGCTTTGACGATCGGACATTGTGTTACTCCTCGATATAAACAGGTCGACGGCAGGGGAATCGGGTTTGTTGAGACGCCCGCCGCCGTTGGAACAGATAAAAGGCCCCAGGCGAAGACGCCTAGGGCCGGATTTGGTCTTACGTATTACAGCGGTTGCACTTCATCGGCTTGCAGGCCTTTCTGGCCCTGCACGACCTTAAAGGTCACCTTCTGGCCTTCCTTCAGCGACTTGAAGCCTGAGCCCTGGATGGAGCGGAAATGCACGAACAGATCCTGGCCGCTTTCCGGGGTGATAAAGCCGTAGCCCTTGGCATCGTTAAACCACTTAACGGTGCCACTCTGACGATCGGACATGGGTGTTACTCCTCACTTTCAACAGTTTGTGGATACACGGAGCCTTTCGGCACCGCGACTGTCTAGCCAGGGGTAACGCGAACGATGAGTGGATCGTCTGGGCCGGAGAGACGGGTGAGCTGGCGCTCGGTTCCGTATCTCCTTTCTAGCGGCCGTTTCCGGCATGCAAACCTTGGATCTACCGCATCGGGGCACGATGTACCGTGATCCCGCTTGGAACAGTACGCGCACCATACACCACAACGGGGGCGTTTTGTGAAGCGGGTTGGGGAACTTTTCTCGCGCCGAGCGGTAACCGGGCGACGGACGGCGAATCCCGACCCTCCCGCCCGTCCCGGGAGGGTCGGCGATCGGGACAGGCCCCGTCTTAGGCCAGTCCGGCTCCCCACCCGGTCAGCGCACGTCGATCATGGACGCGTTGTGACCGAGTGCGTCACATCTCCCCGACCCAGGAGACGCAAAAAAGTTGGCACGGTATCTGCTTATGCTTACCTGCGCTCATCGAGCGTTCGCCGCTCGAACCATCGAATACGGCGAAACACTTTCTCTCATCACGACGCAGGAGACGACCGATGGAAAATACGATCAGCCCGGCCGTCACGGACGATGACACCGTCGTTTACCGTCTTTTCGATCTCGCCCGGAACGGCGACACCGAAAGCCGCGAATTCATCCAACTCGGTCATTTGGTATCCGACCGTTTGGAAAAAACCTACGGCAGCGAGATTCTGTCCTTGAGGAATCTGGCGGCTTGACCGCGTCTGCCGCATCGCATCGATCCGTGGATCGGGTCGATGCGCGCATGGCGAGCGATTGCGATCGAGCGCCCGCTTCTGGAAATTCGCGAACCTCGCATCCATGAGCCCGCAAACGCGGGCTCAGAACGATATATTCCCGCAAGCGCGGGCTCAGAACGACAGATTGGGGTGCG
Source organism: Lysobacter sp. (assembly GCA_020852215.1). Taxonomy (GTDB): domain Bacteria; phylum Pseudomonadota; class Gammaproteobacteria; order Xanthomonadales; family Xanthomonadaceae; genus Lysobacter_I. Next base: position 9,840 of record JADZBF010000273.1, read on the forward strand.
TGAGCGCTTGGACGAAATGCGGCCCGAGCCGCGGTTCGACCGCCAACGCGAACACCATGCCGTAGAGCGCGCCCCACAAATGCGCGCTGTGATTGATGTTGTCGCCGCCTTTCTTGTCCATCCAAATACTGTAGGCGACGTACAACACGGCGAACACGATCGCCGGTAGCGGCACGACGAAGAACAACAGCAGGATCGACCACGGATCCAGCAAGACCGACGAAAACAGCACCGCCGAAACCGCGCCGGACGCACCGAGACTGCGATAGCGTGGATCGCGCCGATGATGCAAAAAGGTGGGCAATATCGCGAAGACGATCGCGGACAGGTAGAACGCCAGATAGCCGACCCAGCCGATGCGTTCTGCGAAGAACCGCTCCATCAGCGCGCCGAACGAATACAGCGTCACCATGTTCACGACCAGATGCACGCCGTTCGCATGGATGAAACCGTGCGACAGCAAGCGGTCGTACTGCCGCTGACGATCGATCGCGGGCGGCCACAGGATCAAGCGATCGAACAGACGCGAACGCTCCCAGGCCTGCCAGGAAATCAGGCACGTGATCGCGACGAGAACGAGCGTGACCGGCGCATTCATGAGCGCACCTCCGACGGGCAGCAATGCCCTCTACGATCACGCTTCACGGTAGTAATCCTGAACCGGGTAGCGACGCGCGTACCACGCGAAAATCAACGCTGCGACGAAAGCGAAGCCAGCGAAGAAGAACATCAAGAACGCGTTCTCGCTCATACCCGTCGATGCGATCGTCGCTTTGGCGCCTTCGTTACGCACGGCGGCGTTGGTCAACAGCACCCAGACGTTGCCGAAGGTCACCGACAGCATCCAGAAACTCATGATCACGCCTTTCATCGTCGGCGGCGATTGACTGTAAGCGAATTCCAAACCCGTCGCCGACACAAGCACTTCGCCGAAAGTGAGCAGTGCATAGGGCGCGATTTGCCACGCTAGCGACACCGGGTCTCCGCCGTCGATCCAGAGTTGGATCATGCCTGCGACCACCCAGGCCAGGCCCGAAAAGGCGATACCGAAGCCCATCCGGCGCAGCGCGGTGACTTTGAACCCCAGCTTCGTCAGCGCCGGATACAGCACGATGTTGTTGAACGGAATCAGCAGCATCACCAGCAGCGGGTTCAACGCCTGCATCTGGGTGGCGTCCTTCACCAGCCAGCTCGGCCACCACCATTGGTCGTGCGGCAGCATCATCGACTTGCCCTGCAGCACCCAGGTCGAGGCCTTTTGATCGAACAACGACCAGAACGGGCTGACGATCGCGAACACGATCAGAATGCGCAACACGGCGCGTACGCCGTCCACTGCGGAATCCGGATGCGCGCCGCGCGCGCGCTCGAGCTGCATCGCGGTCCCGATGCCGCCGAACAGCAGCACCGCGCCGAGCGCGAGACAGAACGTCGGCACGAAGCCGAGGCTTTCCGGCCACCACGCGGCCGAAGTGGCCCAACCGCCCAGCAACGCCGCCGCGAGCGCGACCCCGAAACCGGCGACGTAGGTGCCACCGCCGGGACCGGCACCGCCGCCGCGCAAAGCGGTCTTGACCACGTTCATGAACGAGTGCGGATCCGGCGGCGACGGCGGCACATTGACGTACTTGGCGCGGCCGGCCCAAAAGATGATCGTGGCGATGAACATCAAGACGCCGGGCACGCCGAACGCGATCGCCGGGCCGTAATTGCGCAGCAGCAGCGGCATCAACAGCGAGGCGAAGAACGAGCCGAAGTTGATCGTCCAATAGAACGCGTCGTAGACGATCTTCGCCAGATGCTTATTGTGTTGCGTGAACTGATCGCCGACGAACGAGGACACCAAGGGCTTGATGCCGCCGGAACCCAATGCGATAAGAAAGAGGCCGGTGTAGAACCCGGTGCGGTTGCTTTCGAATGCCGCCAAACACGCGTGACCCACGCAATACAACAGCGAGAGCCAGAAAATCGTGTTGTATTTGCCGAAGAAACGGTCCGACAGCCAGCCGCCGAGCAGCGGGAAGAAATACACGCCGATCACGAAGCTATGGAAGACCTCCTTGGCCATGCCCTCGCGGTCGGCTTCGGGCAGATACGCCAACAGCACACTGCCGGTCAGGAAGGACACCAGGATGTTGCGCATCCCGTAAAAACTGAAGCGCTCGCAGGCCTCGTTGCCGATGATGTAGGGAATCTGCTTCGGCATCTTCGCCGAAGCTTCTTGAGCGGCGCGCTCGGGGGCGTCTGCGTGGGCGGTCATCGGGTCGAAATCCCCTGATTCGGTGTTGGAAAGGGCGGTGGCTCGGGCGCAGCGAGATACGGACGAAACGCGAGCTCGGCGCGGACGGCTGAGGGTACCTGAATTCGTCGCGTCGATGCCTGAAAAACCGGCGATCGGCTCAGTCGCCGGTCATCCGCAGCGATGCGGGCGCGGATCGGCTGGCCCGGAGTTACGGCGCATCGTGTCCGCTGACCTCACGGCCATTCGCTAAGTCCCTCGCGGGCATACAGCGTGGCGAACGATGGCCGCGCGGCCATCGCGCTCGCCAGCGCCGCAAGATGCGGCCACGTCGTCGCGGGCTTGGGCGTATTGCGCGACCACCGCATCAGCATGGTCAGATAGAAATCGGCCGCGCTGGGCGCCGCGCCGAGTACATACGGGCCGTGCGCGGCGAGGTGCGCGTCGATCCGCGTCCAATGCGCGCCGAGACGCTCGTCCAGCCGTTCGCGCACCGCATCGGCCTGCGCTTCGCCCGCGGGTTCGTGCGGATACCACCAGTGCCGCAGCAACGGTTGCACCATGTTCGCGAGATTGAACATCCACTGCAGATAAGCCGCGCGCGATGGATCGCCTGCGGCCGGCGCCAACCCCGCCTGCGGGAATGCCTCTGCCAGATGCATCGCCATCGCCGCCGCTTCGTAATGCGGATGGCCGTCGATCGACAACGTCGGCACCACGCCGTTCGGATTCATCGCCAAATACTCCGGACGCTTATGCTCGCCCGACGCGGTATCGACCTTCACCAGCGTATGCGGCGCATCGGTTTCGATCAACAGCCAATGCACCAGCAAACTGGCCGAACCGGGCGAATAGAACAGCGTATACATGCGAATTCCGCTCCTCAATTGTCGTCGAAATTATCGTCGAAACCGGCTTCGAAACCGGCGCAGGCCGTATCTTCGCACAGGTCGCATCGCGTACCGCTTCGCCCACGCGTGCGAAGCGTACGCGACTGGGCGACGACTGACCTGACCGCCGTAACCGGCATGGCGCAGGCGCGCGGCGCGCGGCACAATCGCGACTCGCCCTCGCCCAGACTCACGCCAATGCCCTCGCCCCTGCGTCTCGCCGCCGCGCTGATTCCGATCCTCTCCATCGCTCTGATCCCTCCCCTGCCTGCGCACGCCGCGAAGCGCGACGATGCGCTATCCACGCTCGCCGAACGCAGCGGTTATGCGCGCACCGGCCGTTACGACGAAACCATCGCGCTGTGCGCTGCGTTCGCGGCGCGCTATCCCGAACGCGTGCGCTGCATCGACTTCGGAGTCACGCCCGAGGGCCGGCCGATGAAAACGCTGGTGGTCACCGCCACCGGCGCGTTCGAACCCGCCGCCGCGCGCGCGGACAAGCGCCCGGTGCTGCTGATCCAAGGCGGCATCCATGCCGGCGAGATCGACGGCAAGGACGCGGGCTTTTTGGCGTTGCGCCAGATCCTCGAAGGCAAGGCGGCGCGCGGCGCGCTGGAAAAGCTGGTGCTGATTTTCGTGCCGGTATTCAACGTCGACGGCCACGAACGCTTCAAAGCCTGGAACCGACCGAATCAAAACGGCCCGGCGGAAATGGGCTGGCGCACCACCGCGCAAAACTACAATCTCAACCGCGATTACGTGAAAGCCGACGCGCCGGAAATGCGGGCGATGCTGGCGCTGGTGAACGCCTGGGATCCGATCGCGACGGTGGATCTGCACGTCACCGACGGCGCGAAGTTCGAGCACGATATTTCGATCATCGTCGAGCCCATCGACGCGAGCGACACGGGGCTTCGCGTCGCCGGTCGAACATTCCGCGACGAGGCCATCGCGGCGCTGACGAAGCAGGGTTCGCTGCCGGTGCCGTTCTACCCATCGTTCGATGTCAACGACGACCCCGCGTCCGGTTTCACCCACGGCGTGGCGACGCCGCGCTTCTCCACCGGCTATTTTCACCTGCGCAATCGCTTGGGCATGCTGGTCGAAACGCATTCGTGGAAGGATTACCCGACCCGCGTGCGAATCACGCGCAATACCTTCGTCGCCGCAGTCGAATCGACGGCGAATCACGGCGCGCAATGGCGCGTGCTGGCGGACGAAGCCGACCGCGCATCGAGCGCTTTGGGCGGGCGATCGGTCGCGCTGGATTACGTCACTTCGAAAAACAGCCGCATCATCGACTTTCGCGGCTACGCTTACACGCGCACGCCGTCGGAAGTCTCCGGCACAACGATGACGCGCTACGACGACACCAAACCGCAGATCTGGAAGCTGCCGCTGCGCGACGAGATCGCGCCCGGCCGCACGGTCG
>JADZBF010000274.1 GCA_020852215.1 Lysobacter sp.
CGTGCGGTGGCGCCGCCGTGGCGTGCGCCGGAGAGCGCGGCGAGGCCCGCGCACACGGTCGCGTGCAGATGCGCGCCTGTGGAGGCGACCACGCGCGCGGCGAAGGCGGACACATTCAGTTCGTGATCGGCGCACAACACCAATGCGGCGCGAACGATGTCGGCGAAACCGGCGTCGCCGGGTTTCCACACGTTCGCGAGCAACGCATGCACGGGATGGCGCGACGGCGGGCGCCCGACCAATAGCGCGGCGTTTTGGCGGAGGAGGGCTGCGGCGATGTCGTGTCGCGCGCGCGCCGTGGAATTCAATGCGCCGCGCGCGCCTACCGCCAGCAGCGGGATCGCGGCCATCGCGCGCTCCAGCGGCGGCAATGCCTCATCGCCGGCGATCGCGGCGACATGCGCCGGCCACACCGAATCGGCGAGCGCCGCGAAGGGGTCGTGGTCGCCGCAATCCCACAGCAGCCGCGCGGCGTCCTCCAGGGTGGCGCCGTCGCGCACCGCGGCGATCGACGAACGCCCGCGGTAGTAGGGGCCATCCGGGCGGATCAGCGAGATCCGCGTTTCCAGCACCGGCAGGCCGCGGTCGAGGCTGTGCGCGGCGGCGGCGGCGGCGCTGCGGCCCACCTGCTTGCGCTGCGCCAGGCGCTCCACGTCGATGCGTGGGTACAGCCGCGTGCGGTGGTCCGGCCCGGGGCGGGACTCGAGCAGGCCGCGGCTCACATAGGCGTACAACGTGGCTTGGCTGATGCCGAGCAGGCGGCAGGTCTCGCGGGCGGTGAGCAGGTCGGCCATGGCGATAGATTGATCGATCCGATCAAGATTGATCAACCCTCGACTTGGTGCCAGATTGTCGGCCCACCGACCGAGCCGGCCGCGGGCCAGCGCTTTCGTCGGATGTCACTGGAGCCTTCCGCATGACTCACGCCTCGCACGGCGCACCGCGCTCCCCAGGAGCGATGTTCCGCGCCGCTCTCGCCGAAGAATCGCCGCTGCAGGTGATCGGCGCCATCAACGCCAATCACGCCCTGCTCGCGAAGCGCGCCGGCTACAAGGCCATCTATCTGTCGGGCGGCGGCGTCGCCGCCGGTTCGCTCGGGTTGCCGGATCTCGGCATCAATACGCTCGAAGATGTGTTGATCGACACCCGCCGCATCACCGATGTCTGCGATCTGCCGCTGCTGGTCGATATCGATACGGGCTTTGGCCCCAGCGCGTTCAATATCGAGCGCACGATCAAATCGCTGATCAAGGCCGGGGCCGCGGCCTGCCATATCGAAGACCAGGTCGGCGCGAAGCGTTGCGGACATCGTCCGGGCAAGGAAATCGTGACCACCGGCGAGATGGTCGATCGCGTGAAGGCCGCTGCCGATGCGAAAACCGACCCGGATTTCTTCCTGATCGCGCGCACCGACGCGATTCAGGTCGACGGCGTGGATGCGGCGATCGAACGCGCGATCGCCTGCGTCGAGGCCGGCGCCGACGGCATCTTCGCCGAGGCCGCGTACGATCTCGGCACCTATCGCCGCTTCGTCGATGCGGTGAACGCGCCGGTGCTCTCCAATATCACCGAATTCGGCAAGACGCCGCTGTTCACACGCGAGGAACTGGCCTCGGCGGGCGTCGCGATCCAACTGTTCCCGCTGTCGGCGTTCCGCGCCATGAACAAGGCCGCCGAACGCGTGTACGAGACGATTCGTCGCGATGGCCATCAGCGGGCCGTCGTCGACACGATGCAGACCCGCGAAGAACTCTACGACCGCATCGGCTATCACGCTTTCGAACAGAAACTCGACGCGCTGTTCGCGCAAAAGAAATGACCGAGGACACCACCATGAGCGATACCCCGCAAACGCAGCCGAAAGTCAAAAAGTCCGTCGCCCTCAGCGGCACCGCCGCGGGCAACACCGCGTTGTGTACCGTCGGCCGCAGCGGCAACGATCTGCATTACCGCGGTTACGACATCCACGATCTGGCGACGAAATCCACGTTCGAGGAAGTGTCGCATCTGCTCGTCCACGGCGCGCTGCCGACGGCCTCGCAGTTGAAGGCCTACAAAGCCAAGCTCAAGCGCCTGCGCGGCTTGCCCGCGATCGTGCAGGAAGCGCTCGAATTGGTGCCCGCGAATGCGCATCCGATGGACGTGATGCGCACCGGCTGCTCCGTGCTTGGCACGGTGTTGCCCGAGCGCGAAGGCCACCCGGCCAACGAAGCGCGCGACATCGCCGACCGCTTGATCGCCAGCTTCGGTTCGATGCTGCTGTACTGGTGGCATTTCACCCGCAACGGCCGCCGGATCGATTGCGAGACCGACGACGATTCGGTCGCCGCGCATTTCCTGCATCTGCTGCACGGCGAACCGCAGAGCGATCTGCACGCCGATGCGCTGGATAAATCGCTGATCCTCTACGCCGAGCACGAATTCAACGCCAGCACGTTCACCGCGCGCGTCATCGCCGGCACCGGCAGCGATCTGTTCAGTTGCATCACTGGCGCGATCGGCGCGCTGCGCGGACCCAAGCACGGCGGCGCCAACGAAGTGGCGATGGACATCATCAGCCGCTACGCCAGCGCCGACGAAGCCGAAGCCGACATCCGCGCGCGCATGGAGCGCAAGGAGATCATCATCGGCTTCGGGCATCCGGTGTACACCATCGGCGACCCGCGCAACCCGATCATCAAGGAACTCTCGCGCGAACTCTGCGCCGACGGCGGCAATCAAACGCTGTTCGACGTGTCCGAGCGCATCGAGACCTTGATGATGGACACCAAGAAGATGTTTCCGAATCTCGATTGGTACAGCGCGTCGAGCTATCACATGATGGGCGTGCCGACGCCGATGTTCACGCCGCTGTTCGTGATCGCGCGCACCACCGGCTGGAGCGCGCACGTGATCGAACAGCGCGAAGACGGCAAGATCATCCGGCCGAGTGCGAATTACGTGGGTCCGGAGGATCGCGCCTACGTCGAGATCGACAAGCGCGGTTGAGACGTCGCGGCGCGCGTGTCCGATGACGCGCGAGATGTCCGGAGACAAGCTATCGCCCACGAGGCGCCTTCGGGCGCCTCGTGCGTTTCGGGGCGCTGTTCCGATGCGGCGATTTCGAGGATGCGGTTTCGGGATGGCCCCGGTCTCGCGTACGCTAGCGGGATGGACACGTCCTGGTTGATTCCCACCGAAGAATGGGCCGAGCACGCCCTGGTCGCGTTCGCGGCGGCGTTCGTCACCGCGTTGGTGGTGGTGATCCACTATGAAGGCCTGCATTGGCTGGCGCGGCGCTATTCCGGGCTCGCGCCCCGGCGCGATCGCAATGCGATGCTGCGGATCATCTTCTCGCTGCTGGGCCTGCATATCGCCGAAATCTGGTGCTACGGCCTGACGTTCTGGGTGCTGCTGAAAGTGCCCGGCACCGGCTTCGTCCACGGCGAGCACGGCTTGGACAATCTGTTCGATGCGATCTATCTGTCCGCGACCACGTACAGCACGCTGGGTTTCGGCGATCTCGCGCCGGTCGGCGCCATTCGGCTGCTCGCGGGCATGGAATCGCTGACCGGCTTTCTGCTGGTGACGTGGTCGGCGTCGTTCACGTATCTGGAGATGTCGCGATACTGGAGCCGCACGGACTGAGGTTGCGATGAAGTCGGCGCGTCGCGACGTCGCATGCGTGAGCGGTATCCTTCTCGAATGACCACCGCCATCTACGTCAGCACCGATGTCGAAACCGACGGCCCGATCCCCGGGCCGCATTCGATGTTGAGCCTGGGGTCCGCGGCTTACACCGCCGACAAGCGCCTCGTCGCCACCTTCGAGGTCAATCTCGAAACCATCTCCGGCGCCGCGCCCGATCCGCGCACTGCGGCATGGTGGGCGACGCAGCCGGAGGCGTGGGCGGACTGCCGCCGCGACCCCGAGGCGCCCGAGACGGCGATGCCGCGCTATCGCGATTGGCTGCGCGGATTGCCCGGCAAGCCGGTGTTCGTCGCCTATCCCACCGGGTTCGATTTCACGTTCGTGTATTGGTATCTGATTCGGTACGCGGGCGAGAGCCCGTTCGGTCATTCCGCGCTCGACATCAAGACGCTGGCGATGGTGGCGCTCGGTACCGATTATTTCGAGTCGACCAAACGCAATATGCCCAAGCGTTGGTTCGACCCGTTGCCGCATACGCATCGCGCCCTGGACGATGCGATCGAACAGGGCGCGATGTTTTGCAATTTGCTGCGCGAATTACGCGAGACGCGATCGGCGCGTTGATGCGCGTCGGCGCGCGTCGCGGATAGCGTCAGCTCAGGCCTTCGTCTTTCAGGGCTTTTTGCACCGCCGGATCCGCTTCCATCCGCTCGGCGAACGCCGCGAGGCGGTCCAAACCGGACACATCCACGCCCGTGGCCCGCGCCCAGCGATACGTCACGTACACATACGGATCGGCGAACGAGCGCACGCCCGCGAACCACTCGCGGCCGTCCTGCAGATGCGCGTCGGCGCGTTCGTACAGGCTGCGCAGTTTCGCGCGCGCGGCGTCTTTGCTCTTATCGATCAACGCGGCGTCTTCGAGATACGCCGTCCCGCCGAACATCGGCAGATACGTCGGATGCACGTCGGAATTCGCGAACGCCAGCCACTTGTTCGCTTCCGCGCGGCTCTTGGCGCTGCCGTCGCCGCCGAGACCGGCTTCGGGGTGCGTGTCGGCCAGATAATTGAGGATCGCGGCGTTCTGGGTCAGCACCCAGCCGTCGTGTTCCAGCGCGGGCACAGCGCCGGCCGGGTTGATCGCGAGGAATTCGGGCTTCTTCTTGTCTTCGCGCGACACTTTGACCGCTTCGTACGGCTTGCCGATCCATTCCA
>JADZBF010000275.1 GCA_020852215.1 Lysobacter sp.
ATGCCGGCGACGGTGTTCGGCGACAACCCGGACGACACCTCGGATCTGCTGTCGATGCTCGGCCCGCCGCCGCATGTCATCAAGCTCAACGAGAGCGCGCAGGGCGCGGGCGTGATGCTGACCGAGAAGCCGTCGGCCTCGCGCAGCGTGGTCGAGGCGCTGCGCGGGCTGTACGCGAATTTTCTGGTGCAGGAGTTCATCGCCGAGGCCGAGGGCGCGGACGTGCGCTGTTTCGTCGTCGGCGACGCCGTGGTGGCCGCGATGCGCCGGCAGGCGCCGAAAGGCGATTTCCGATCGAACCTGCATCGCGGCGGCACCGCCGAAGCCGTGGCGCCCAGCGACGACGAACGCGCGATCGCGGTGCGCGCTGCCCAAGTGCTGGGGCTGGGCGTGGCCGGTGTGGACCTGATCCGCGCCCGGCGCGGCCCGCTGGTGCTGGAGGTCAATTCATCGCCCGGACTGGAAGGCATCGAAGCGGCGACGGGCGTCGATGTCGCGGGTAAAATCATCGATTACGCGGCGAAAGTCGCCTAACTCCCCTTTTTTCCGGAATTCGATTTTCTGCCCGGGCCAGGCTGGGCGGGACGACCCGTTTCAGCGCTGCGCCGAACGGCGAATGCGTCTAATTTCCGAGAAAAGCAAGAAAATTGAATCGATCATGCCGCTATCTTCGTCTTTCGATTGAACCGAGCGGCCGCCGGCCTCGCAGTGTCATCTGTCTTTAACGAGCCCTTAATCGCGGGCGTCGTAGCGTGTCCGGGCCGATCTCTGCCGATCCATCCCTCGTCAGGACCCTGCAGAAACCGGTAATCGGGGTAACACCCATTGTTGGGCCCGGGCGATTCGCGTCGCCCGGGCCGTTTTTTCTCAAGGGCCGCCTGGTTCGGCGAAATCGAGCACGACCGAGCGCGTTCGAGTGCGATCCGGCGCTATTCCACGCGCTGCCGCGATCCCGCCGCTGTCGATTTCGTCGTTTCGAGGCGCCTTCGCCGCGATGCGGACACTACCCTTTCGCGTCGCCGGATGTCTGCGGAAGCCGTCCAACCCGCACGCCGACGCTGACGCGGGCGGCGTTCCTTTGCATAATCGTCACGATCCGTCGCGGATGCTGCCGCGGGCCGGGGAACCGGCCGAACTTCTCCCGGTCACAGCATGACCTCCGAGAACCGATTTTCAGGACATCTCTCTCCATGCGCAGACTTGTGATCGAAGACAATCAGGACATCGCCGCCAACCTGGGCGACTATCTCGAAGACCGCGGCCATACCGTGGACTTCGCCGCCGACGGCATCACCGGCTTGCATCTGGCGATCGTCCACGACTTCGACGCGATCGTGCTCGATCTGAACTTGCCCGGCATGGACGGCCTGGAAGTCTGCCGCAAGCTGCGCGCCGAAGCGCGCAAACAGACGCCGGTGCTGATGCTGACCGCGCGCGACAGCTTGGACAACAAGATCGCGGGGTTCGATTCCGGCGCCGACGATTATCTGATCAAGCCTTTCGCGCTGCAGGAAGTGGAAGTGCGGTTGAACGCGTTGTCGCGTCGCGGCCGCGGCACGCAAACCCGCGTGTTGGACGTCGGCGACCTGGAATACAACCTCGACACCCTGGAAGTGCGGCGGCAAAGCAAATTGCTGCAGCTCAATCCGACCGCGCTGAAGATTCTGCAAGCGCTGATGGAAGCCTCGCCCGCGGTGGTCACGCGACAGGAATTGGAAACCCGCGTCTGGGGCGAAGAGCTGCCCGATTCCGACAGCCTGCGCGTGCATATCCACGGCCTGCGCGCGGTGGTCGACAAGCCGTTCGAAGTGCCGCTGATCCAAACCCGCCACGGCATCGGTTATCGCATCGCCGCACCCGATGTCTCCAGTTGAGCCGTCGCCGCCCGCGCGTCCGCGGCGCAAACGCACCACCTATCGGCGGCGCCTGCGCAGCCGCATCATCTTGTCGTTCTTTTTGCTGGGTTTTGGGCTGACCTCGCTGATCGCGGCCAGCACGGTGTATCTGCGCAATCGCGTCGAGAACCAGGTGATCGCCGCGGCGTTGACCAAGAACAACGATGCGTTCGCCGACGGCTTCTACCGCGATCCGAACACGTTCGGCATCCAGTTCGAGAAGATTCAAGGCCGCCAGTTCAGCACACGCAAAACCGACCGCGTGCCCGAGGCATGGCGCGATCTTCCCAACGGCGTGCATGAGATCGCCGAAACCGATCCGCTGACCGGCGCGCAGCGCGTCTACAAATTGGCGGTGCGCAAAGACGCCGAGTACTGGTTTTTTCTCGCCTACGACATCGCCGAGGAGCGCGAGAGCAAAGCGCGCTTGAACCGCGCGCTGATGCTGAGCGTCTTCGTCTTCACGCTGCTGTCGCTGCTGGTCGGCTGGTGGGCAGCGGCGCGCGTGATGAGTCCGGTGACGGAGCTAGCGCAGCGTTTGCGTCGCTCGGGGCGCAGCGCGGAGCCCGAAGCGCTCGCCACGCATTTCGCCGAAGACGAAGTGGGCGAGTTGGCGAAAGCGCTGGACGATTACTCCGCGCGGCTGACCGATGTGGTCAAACGCGACCGCGAATTCAACGCCGACGTCAGCCACGAACTGCGCACGCCGCTGGCGGTGATCCGCGGCGCGGTGGAGTTGATGTTGGACAGGCCCGAGATCGACGGCAAAACCCGTTCGCGCCTGCAGCGCGTGCAGCGTGCGGAACAGCAGTGCACGGATTTGATCAGCGCATTGTTGTTGCTCTCGCGCAACGAACGCGGCCACGGCAACACCGATGTCGGCAAAGTCGCCGAACAATTGCTGGACGCGCATCGCGAGCAGCTCGGCGGAAAACCGATCGAACTAGTGCTCGATCGCGGCCCGAGCGCGCTGATCGTCGACGCGCCCGAATCGGCGGTCGTCGTGGCCTTGAACAATTTGATCGGCAACGCCGTGAAATACACGCAGGAAGGTTCGGTCACGGTGCGCTTGCACGACCGCACCGTCGACGTGATCGATACCGGCCCCGGCCTCAGCGCCGAAGACGCCGCACGCTTGTTCGAACGCGGCTATCGCGGCAGCCACGCCGAACACACGCAGGGAGGCGGCATCGGTCTGTCGATCGTGCGCCGCCTCTGCGTGTTGTACGGTTGGGAAGTACGGATCATGCCCGGCGCTGAGCGCGGGGTGGTGGCGAAGTTGAAATTCGCGCCGGGAGCGTGAATCTGACGCGTGGCGAGCTATGCATCGGTTCAGAACGGCAGCAATCCGGCGGTCAATTTTGCGAGCGGCACGCCTGTTTGAATCTTCGGGTCGAGCGCGGCGAAACCGCCACGCGACAAAATCACGTCTCGTAAATACTCGACAAAGAAGATTTCTCGCTTTTCGTAGAGCAATTCGAAATCGAATCCGTTCTTCGGCAGCGCGATCGAATAAGGCATTCCGCCGCTGATGTTGTCCTTATGATAGTCATCCG
>JADZBF010000276.1 GCA_020852215.1 Lysobacter sp.
CGATAGTCCGCGTTGACGTACCAGTAGGCGCCCGGCAGATCGTAGGTGCCTGCGTCGTAGCCGTTCAGCGAGCAGGTCACGCACACTGGCGGTTCTTTGCCGAACACGTTGTTGGCGCCGAGGGTGAGCCGCAGGCCGTCCATCGTGAACGCATTCTTCCAGGCGAATTGCACGTCGTGGTAGACGACCGAGCCGAGCGTGTTGAACTGACGGGCATTCAAGCATCCCGGTACTACTGCTAGCGTGGCATTGGTGCAATCTTCCTCGACAGCATCCACATAGCGCAAACCGTAAACGAAATTCAGGTTGCTCTTGTGCCAACCGAGTTGCGCATTCGTCTGCCATTCGGGAATAGCACTATCGCCGACTTCGATACCGACTTCTCGCGAAGATTTGTTGTCATCGCCATCGATCGCTTTGTATTCGCGCACCCAGGTTGTCTGCAACGAAGCACTCAGGCTACCGAAGCCCCAATCCGGGCTCAACCAATTGACCTTGATATCCACACCGCTAGTATCGATACGACCGAAGTTCTGCAAGAAATTGTTCGGCGGATTGAGATTACCGCTGGCCTGACGAGAGAAGGGCACACATGCGGGGGAATTTGCAGGCAAGCCACCGGCGGCCAAGCACACCGCCAGTAACGACTGCAGATCCTGAGATTGGATGGCACCGTCAATCTGATGATCGTAGTAACCCAGTTCGAAGTCCAACTTCTGCGACCAGGCGGCGTTTTCAGCCCATCCCGGGCTGTAGACCACACCGAGTGTCCAGCTATCGGATTCTTCCACATCCAGATCCGGATTACCGCCGGTGAAGGTGGTGATCTGGGTATTGGCCTGTTGGAATGTCGGGGGTGCGCCTTGCGCCGCGCAACCTGCGGCATACTCTGGCTTCGCCGGGCCGGGGCTGCCGGTGGAACCGCATAGATCGGTCAGCGTGGCGCCGAACTGGGTAAGTCCATACAACTCACCGAGGTTCGGCGCACGGAACCCTTGCGAATAAGTGCCTCGAACAACGATATCCTCGACCGGTTGCCAACGGAACCCAGCCTTGCCGGTGGTGGCGCTGCCGAAAGTCGAGTAGTCGGACCAACGTAGCGCAGCACTCAAATCGAGCGTAGCCAGCACCGGAAAATTAAACTCGCTGTAGATTTCGCGTACGTTGTAATTGGCCGATACTGGCGAGGCAAAGGAGTCTTGCGATTCCCCGGTCTGACGCAGCGGGTCGGGATTGAACTCGCCCTTGTAACGACGCACTTCCGCACCTGCAGCGAAACCGGCGGCGCGATCACCGATGTTGAACAGATCGCCATTGATGTTAATCGACCACAGATCAAGCGTCTGCTTGCTGGCATCGCGCTGGTTGGTGCGAATATAGTCGATCATCGCGCGCGTCATCGGACGGCCTTGGCCGCCGAAGATGTCCAACGGCGTGCAGCCCGGGGTGGCGGCGCAGACGGCAGGATCGCCCAGCGCGGTACGGATGCGAGCGACGTTATAGCCGTTGGTGAACGTCTGCACCGCATCGTTGACGGTGTGGACGTAGTTGGCGTCCCATCCATAGCTACGGTCGCCGATATTGAACAAACCGTCGGCGCCGACATTGAAATACCAGGTGTCGACGTTCTGCTTGAAGATACGCGGGCCGACCTCGACTGGGCGACGCGTGACCCAGCCGAAATTCGTGGCGGGATCGAGATCGATGCCGAACGGATTAAAGGGATTAAGCCGCGAGATGGAGATGGTATCGGCGATGCCACCGGTGCCGGCGAACGGCCCGACAAAGATCGGCTCGGGAGCGGCTTGATTGGTCGATTGACGATTGTTGAAAAGCGCCTTCACGTGCAACCGAGTGTTTTCGCTGATATCGAGATTCACGCTGGCGAAGACGGCTTTACGCTCGCTCGGTGTCAGCAGCAAGTTATACGGCGCGAAGTTAAAGCGGTCTGCACCGCTGAAATCGTGGTAGCTACCAGCAGAAGGGTTCGCAGGATTCCACGACGGCGTCGTCGTACCGTTATTGAGCGTGACGTCGTACCAGAACTCGCCATCCGGATCGCAAAAACCATAACTTCCTGCTGGACGCGACGGATCGCAGAACGTGAAGCGACCTTGCGGCGTACCCGAGCTACCTGCCGAAAGACCGGCGCCAGGTTCGGGGAGGGACGATTGATCCCAAGACCCAGAGCTGATGCGATCCTGTTTGAAGTAACTAACGCCGAGGACACCGGTCCAGCCATCGCCACCGGTGCCGAAGGTGAAAGAAAGGTCTTTCGTCTCGCCGCCGCGGCTGTATTCGCCGTAGGACGCATGCACTTCGGCGCCTTTGAAATCGCGACGGGTGATGATGTTGACCACGCCGCCGATGGCGTCGGAGCCGTAGATCGCCGAGGCGCCGTCTTCCAGCACTTCGATGCGTTCGACGATGGCCAGCGGGATGGTGTTGAGGTCGGCGCTGCCGCTGACGCCGGAGGCCGAGGATTCGTTGACCCAACGGATGCCGTCGACCAGCACCAGCACGCGCTGCGAGCCGAGGTTGCGCAGGTCCACCTGCGCCGAACCGGCGCCGATGCCGCCGCCGTCCGGCGGGTAGCCGAAGTTACCGGAGGAGTTGAACTTGGCGTTGAGCGCCTTGCCGCTGGCGGTCATCTGCTGAAGGATTTCGCCGACGCTCTTGGCGCCGGTCTCTTCGAGTTTGGCGCGATCGAGCACGAAGACGGGCTGCGCGGTGACCGTATTGGTCTGCTTGATGCGGGTGCCGGTGACGTTGATGGTGTCCAGCGTCTGGTCGTCCGCGGCGTCTTGCGCCGTCGCGACGACGGGCAACGCGAGCAACAAGCTCAAATGGACGGCGGCCGCTAAGCGATGGCGGCGTGGATGGCTCATGGTGTTCTCCCTGAAATCCGGTTATTGGTATGGAAATGCGTCAACAACCGCCCGAGGCCCCCTCCTTCTGGCGGATCTAAAGGCTTGTCGGCGTACGCGCGGCCTTGGAACCGCCGGCGGGCGCCAGGCCCGGGGGCATTTGTAAACAAAACGTGAAACAGCCGCAAGGTGCCGCTGGTCCGGATGACCGGCGACAGGGCAGGCCGCAATCGTCTTCAGGCTCGCTGGAGCCAGCACCGGCCGCGGTTGGAGACGCCTTTCGCTTGATCGCCGAACCGTTCGTCGGAGCGCCGGAAACCGCCCGCAGTCGGCTCGCGTTCGAATCCGCGCCGCAGCGAGCCTCTATAGTGTCGCGATGCAAAAACGCCTCCGCCTCGTCTCCCGCCCCCTCGCCCATTCCGCCCTGATCGCGCTCTGCCTCTGCACCCAGGCCTGCGCGCAATCCACGCCCGCGCAGGCCGTGGCCGAAGGCCGCGCGCCGCTGCCTTACGTCGCCGGCCCGCAAGACCCACCGATCCCGCCCCTGCTCGCGCTCCGCGATGCGCTGTACGCCATCGAGCAGGGCCGCGAGCCGCCCGCACCGCTGCCGCTGGGGCAACCGTTGTCCGGCTGGTTCGAGTTCGCGACGCTGCGACGCGATCTCGACGGCCTGTCCAGCGAACAAGGTCAGGCCTTTCTGAGCCGCTATCGCGACCAGGTGGTCGCTCAGGTATTCCGCGAAGCCTGGCTGGCCGTGCTGGCCAAGCGCGAAGACTGGCCGAGCTTCCGCGCGGCGTGGTCGCCCACGATCAAATCCACCGCCCTGCGCTGCGCCGAATTGAATGCGCGTCAGGCCCTGGGCGAGGCCGATGCGCGCTGGGTCGGCGATGCGCAGGCGATTTGGCGCGGTGCCGGCAAAGCGCTGCCCGGCGACTGCGATGCGCCGATGGCGATCCTTGCGGCGAAAGGTGGGCTTGAGCCCGCCCTACGCTGGGAGCGCATCGAGAAAGCCGCCGCCGAATGGCAGCCGGCGGTGATGCGCGCCGCGGCCCGCGGCCTGCCGGCCGACGAGTTCGCGCTCGCCAACGATTACGCCGCGTTTTTCGAATCGGCGCACGACCGCGCGCTGAACTGGCCGAAGACGCCGCGCAGCCGGTCGATCGCCTCGCACGCGCTCGCGCGGTTGGCGAAATCGCAACCGCTGTCCGCTGAAACCGTGATGCCCAAATTCGCGTACGCGCTGGGCATGAACGACGAAGAGCGCGGCCGCGTGCTGTATCAGGCCGCGACGTGGACGGTGGCGTCCTACGGCCCCGAATCCGCGCGTCGCTTGAACGCCGTGCCCGACGTGGCCTACGACGAAAAACTGCACGAGTGGCGCGTGCGCGAAGCGATGGCGCGTTCGGATTGGTCGGCCGCATTGACCGCGATCCGCAAGATGGGGCCGGCGCAGCGCGCCGATTCGCGTTGGCAGTACTTCGAAGCGCGTCTGCTGGAAATCGCCGGGCAACGCGAGGCGGCCGCGGCGCTGTATCGCGAAGCGGCGAAAAAGCCCGAATTCCACGGCTTTTTGGCGGCCGATCGCGCCGGCGCGCCATACGCGCTGTGCCCGATCGAACCGAAGCCCGATTACGCCGCGAAGACCGACGTCGCGCGCGACCCGGCGATGGTGCGCGCGATGCTGCTGTACAAACTCGATCGCGAAGGTTGGGCGGTGCGCGAATGGGACGAGGCGCTGTCGCGATTCGATGCGAACAAGCGCCGCTTGGCGGTGGAAGTAGCACAGGACAACGGCTGGTTCGATCGCGGCGTGTTCGGTTTGGTCAACGTGGGCGGCCAGCGTTATCCCGACGAAACGCGGCTGTACACGCTGCGCTTCCCGCTGCATCACGACGGCACGATCCGGCGCGAGGCGTCGAAGCACAATATCGACCCGACCTGGGTCGCCGCCGAAATCCGCGCCGAAAGCGTGTTCAACCCGCGCGCGCGTTCGCACGCCGATGCGCGCGGTTTGATGCAGGTGCTGCCCAGCACCGGCGCCGGGCTGGCGAAACGGCTCGGCCTGCCGTGGAAGGGCGGCGGCGATCTGTACGATCCCGATCTCAACATCGCGCTCGGCACCGCGTATCTGCGCGAGATGGAAGACAAATACGGCCAAACCTACATCGCCATCGCCGCCTATAACGCCGGCCCCGCGCCGGTGGCGCGTTGGCGGACGCAACGGCCGGAGATGCCCGCGGATTTTTGGATCGAAACGATCAGCTACAAGGAAACCCGCGATTACGTCGCGCGGATTCTCGCCTTCAGCGTGATCTACGATTGGCGCTTGAACCGCAGCGCGATGCCGGTGACCGAACGCCTCGCGGGCCGCATCGTCGACACACGCAAACAGTTCGTCTGCCCCACGCCCGATCCGCCACCAGCGCCCGCTGCATCGACCCCGTCGCCGCCACCGCTGCCGTCGTCACAGAAGCCGCCCGCGGCGAACGAACGGCGCTGAGGCGTCGACGATACGTGCGGCGATCTTGCGACGAATCGAAATTTCATTGGAATCCATCGCATGCACATCGCCCCGCCGAGCATCGCGCCGCATCCGCTGCTGATCGATCCGCAGCCGAGCTATCTGGACGGTTGGCGTTGGATGGTCGGCGAAGACGCCGCACTCGTCGCGGCGTCGGTCGCGGGCGATTTGTTTTTTCGCGATCGCGAGGGCCGCGTGCATTGGATCGACACCGGCGCCGGCAGCGTGGAAACGGTCGCCGACGATGTCGCTTCGTTCGCGCGCAAATTGCTGACCGCCGAGTTCAGCGGCGATTTTCTGCTGGAAAGCGCGGTGAACGACGCCGTGCGCGCGCATGGCCCGTTCGGCGCGGGTCGCTGCTTGGGCTTCAAAAAACTACCGGTGTTCGGCGGCGATTACGGCGGCGCCAATCGCGTGCCGATGTCCGCCAACGAACACTTCGCCTTCACCGGCCATGTCCATCAAAAGATCGACGGTTTACCGGATGGCACTGCGGTCGAACTGGAGACGCTGTAAGCGCGATGCGCCTCCCCGACGCGCTTGCATAGCATGATCGACATTCAAACGACGAAGGAGAACGCCCGATGGGCCTGATCGACGCTATGCTCGGCCATGCCGGCGAAAAGCCGGTGGAAAAGATCGAGGAAGAATTCGCGCCGCTGCTCGCGCCGGGGGAATCGCTGCAGCGCGCGTTTTCCACCATCCGCGACCTCATCGTCTTCACCGACCGCCGCGTGGTGTTGGTCAACAAGCAAGGCGTGACCGCGAAGAAGACCGAATACCGCAGCATTCCGTATCGCGCGATCACGATGTTCTCGCTGGAAACCGCCGGACATTTCGATCTCGAAGCCGAGCTGCGGATTTGGCTGTCCGGCCAACCCGCGCCGATCGAATTGCATCTGGGCCGCGGCTCCGGCGCGCAGGCGATCGTCTCGCTGCTGGCGCAACACGCATCGAAATGATCCAACCCCCATCCCGTAGAGCGGAGCGCAGCTCCGCTGATCTCTCTCCGGAGACGGATTCAGCGGAGCTGCGCTCCGCTCTACAGGTCGAGTCCACAGGTTGGGGTCGTAGCGGAGCTGCGCTCCGCTCTACCGGCGAACCCCGCGCCGATCGAATTGCATCTGGGTCGAGGCTCCGGTTCCCAGGCCATCGTCTCGCTGCTGGCGCAACACGCATCGAAATGACCCAACCCCCGCCGCGTAGAGCGGAGCGAAGCTCCGCTTATCTCTCTCCGGAGACGGGTTCAGCGGAGCTGCGCTTCGCTATACGGGTCGAGTCCACAGGGTGAGGTCGTAGCGGAGCTGCGCTCCGCTCTACAATGAGCGCATGAAGACGTATCTCGTCGGCGGCGCGGTCCGCGACAAATTATTGGGCCTGCCTTGCGGCGATCGCGATTACGTGGTCGTGGGCGAAACGCCGGAATCGATGCTGGCCGCGGGTTTTCAAACCGTCGGCAAGGATTTCCCGGTGTTCCTGCATCCGCGGACCGGCGAGGAATACGCGTTGGCGCGCACCGAGCGCAAATCCGCGTGCGGTCATCGCGGTTTCGTCGTTCACGCCTCGCCCGAGGTGACGCTGGAAGACGATCTGATCCGCCGCGATTTCACCATCAACGCCATCGCCGAAGCAGACGACGGCGCATTGATCGATCCCTACGGCGGTGCGCGCGATCTGCAAGCGCGCGTGCTGCGTCACGTCGGTCCCGCGTTCGTCGAAGACCCGCTGCGCGTGCTGCGCGCGGCGCGGTTCATGGCGAGATTCGCCGACCACGGTTTTGTCGTCGCGCCCGAGACGTTGGCCTTGATGCGCACGATCGTCGCGGACGGCGAACTGGCCGAACTCACCGCCGAACGCGTGTGGCAGGAACTCGCGCGCGCGCTGCGCTCGGCGCGGCCGTCGGCGTTCCTGCGTACGCTGCGCGATTGCGGCGCGCTCGCGGTCGTGTTGCCGGAAGTCGATGCGCTGTACGGCGTACCGCAACGACCCGAATTCCATCCCGAAGTCGATACCGGCGTGCATACCGAACTGGTCTGCGATATGGCCGCGCGACTGGCGCCCGGCGACGATCTCGTCGGTTTCGCCGCGCTGACCCACGACCTCGGCAAGGCGCTGACGCCCGTCGCTGTATTGCCCAAACATCTGCATCACGAAGAGAACGGTCTTGCGCCGATCGAAGCGCTCTGCGCGCGGTTGCGGATCCCCGTCGCGCATCGCGATCTGGCGCTGGGCGCCTGCCGCGAACATCTCAACGTGCATCGGTTATTCGAATTGCGCAGCGCGACGATTCACGACCTGATCGCCCGCAACGACGGTTTTCGACAACCCGAACGCATCCGCAACCTCGCGCTGGTGTGCGAAGCCGACAAACGCGGCCGCGGCGGCGCGGCCGAAGCCGACTACCCGCAAGGCCCGGAACTGCTGCGCGTACACGACGCCGCGCTGGCGGTACGCGGCGCCGATGTGGCGAAAGAAGGTTTGAGCGGCCCCGCGTTCGGCGAGGCGTTACGCAAGGCGCGGATCGCGGCGATCAAGGCTGCGCGCACGTGCGACGCGGCGAATCCGAACGCGCCCGAAAGCTGATCGCGCGCGTAGCGAACACGTTCGCTAAACGTTTTCGGTCGAGCGGCTTTCGGGCATCGCTACCGCGGCGATTCGCGCCTCGCGCCGCCGTCCAACCGCAGCAACAGATCGCGCCACGGCGTGAGCTGCGTCGCCAAACCGAGAATCACGCCCAGCGTATTCGCGAACGCATCGGCGCGATCC
>JADZBF010000277.1 GCA_020852215.1 Lysobacter sp.
CGGCCTGAATGCCCGCGCCGCCGCCGGAGTCGCTGCCGGCGATGGTGAGTACGGATCGAATGCGGGCGGATGCTGTCGGCGTTGAAGCGTTCATGCGCGGGTCGTGATGCGATGTCTGTGGTGGTCGTCTTGCGCGGTGCGTGCGGACGCGACACGGCGATGCGTTTTCACGACGGCAAATCCTCCGTCGCGCGCCCTTCGATCAATTCCTGCGCCACCGCCAGCGCGGCATCGAAATCCGGTGCGATATGCAGCATGCCATGGCGCGGGTGCAGGCGCATCTTGGCGAACACTTTTCGCGGCTGCGGTTGCAGGCCGGAGATGACCAGCACGATGCGGCGACGCTGGCAGCGTTCGAGCAAATTCTCCAGCGCATGCACGCCGCTGGCGTCGATCACCGGCACCAGGCGCATGCGCAGGATGAACACTTTCGGCGGGATGCGGAATTGATCGAGCAGATCGTCCAGGCGATTGGCCGCGCCGAAAAACAGCGGCCCGCTGATCTGGAAGGCTTCCACGCCCGCCGGCAGGCGCGAACGCTGGGTCGGGTCTTCGCCGGTGTCGTCGTCGATGAGGTCTTGTTCCGATTGCACTTCCACCGCGTTGGCCATGCGGAACATGAACACGAAGGCCGCGACCACCACGCCGGCTTCGATCGCGAGCGTGAGGTCGAAGAACACGGTGAGGAAAAACGTCAGCAGCAGCACCAAGCGATCGCCTTTCGGCGCCGAGAGCGTGTGCCGGAACGCTTCGACTTCGCTGATGTTCCAGGCCACGATCAACAGAATCGCCGCCAAACCCGCCAGCGGCACGTAGCGCATCAGCGGCGCCAGCGCCAGCATGAACAGCAGTAGGAAGGCCGCATGCAGTATGCCGGACAGCGGCGAACGCGCGCCTGCGCGGATATTGGTGGCGGTGCGCGCGATCGCGCCGGTCGCGGGTAAGCCGCCGAACAACGCCGATGCGGTGTTGGCGATACCCTGCGCCACCAAGTCCATATTCGAGCGATGACGCCCGCCGGTCATGCCGTCGGCCACCACCGCCGACAGCAGCGATTCCACGCCCGCGAGGAAGGCGATGGTGAATGCGCTGGGCAGCAGTTCGCGCGTGCGCTCGAACGGAATATGCGGAAAGTCGAACTGCGGCAGCGCCGATGGCAAGCCGCCGAATCGGCTGCCGATGGTGTCGGTCGGCAGGGCGAACACGGTGCAGACCAGCGTGCACAGCAACAACGCGATCAAGAACCCGGGCCATGCCGGGCGCCAGCGACGCAGCAGCAGAATCGCGGCCAAACCCAGCGCGGTGAGCGCGATCGTCGCCGTCTGCGCGGTGCCGATGTGCTGCGCGTAGGCGGCCCAGCGCGGGATGAATTCCGCGGGCACTTGGCCCATTTTCAGACCCAGCGCGTCTTTGATCTGACTGGAAAAAATGCTGACCGCGATGCCGGCGGTGAAGCCGGTGACGACCGGCTGCGGCATGTATTTCATCAGCGTACCGAGCCGCAGCAAACCGGCGGCGATCAACATCAACCCGGCGAGCAGCGTGCACAGAATCAAACCGCCGTAGCCGAACTTCTGGATCACCGCGAACACCACCGGGATGAACGCCGCGGTCGGCCCGCCGATCTGCACTTTCGAACCGCCGAAGAACGAGATCAGAAACCCGGCGATGATCGCCGTGTGCAGGCCTTTTTCCGGGGTGGTGCCGCTGGCGATGGCCAGAGCCATCGCCAAGGGCAGGGCGATGATCGCGACCGTCAGACCGGCGACGGCGTCTGCGCGCAAATCGCGAAGCCCGTAACCGGCGCGCAGCGAGGTGAAGGTCTTCGGGGTGAACTCGCGCAGGAGGCTCTTCTTCGCGGCGGCGTTCATGGCTCGGACTCCTTCAAACGGACGCCGCGGCCTTTGGCTTGGCTGATCTGTTCGTTGCCGATCAACTCGATCCCGGCGGCTTCCAGCGCCGTCACGATTTTGGTCAGCGAACCGACCACGCCGCGGACATGGCCTTGGCTGGCTTCCATGCGTTGGATCGTCGGCAGGGAGACGCCCGACAACTCGGCCAGCCGTCGCTGGTCGATGCCGAGCAAGGCGCGCGCGGCGCGCATCTGGGCGGAGGTGATCATCCTGGCTCTGGTGCCGGGTCGCGGCCGCGTGCTGAGGAACCCGCAGTATTCCCGCTTGAGTGATCGAAAATCAAGTTTTCGATGGTCAAAGTGATGTTTGAAACATCAATCCGGTGTCTCTCGATCGAGATCGGCGGGAATCAGCGATAGCACCATTGCCTCGTGCGGCTGGTCTCGATGGACCACGGCATTGCGGGCCACTCCCTCGCAGACCGCGCCGAGTTTCATGGCGACCCGCAGGCTGGCCCGGTTCTCCGGCAGGATCAGAATCGCGATGCGCTGCAGTCCGAGCGTATCGAATCCGAACCGCGCCGCCCAACGCGCCGCCTCGACCGCCACGCCGCGCCCGCGCGCCGCATCGGCGACCCAGTAGCCCATGTTCGCGCTGCGATACGCGGGAATGCGATGGTTCAAGCCGACGCTGCCCAACACGTCGCCCGACGCCGCATCGAAAATGCCGAAGTGATATTCGCGATCGGCCTCGCGCGCCGCGATGCAGTGCGCGATCCAGCCTTCGGCGATGGCGAGATCGTAATCGTCCGTAGCCCAGGGCAGCCATTGCGACAGCGTGGGCAGTGAGGCGCGGACGGCGGTCAACAGCGCAGGGGCGTCCGACGCAGTCAGAGGGCGAATCGTCGCGCCTGCTTCGGCCATCATTTTTGCGAGTACTGCGCGCACCCAGACGCGACGCAGACGGCGACCGCCTCGTGCTCCGAATAATGGATGCGCTTCATTCCGAATCGACCGCGTGGCTTACAACACTTCCGACGCGTAATCCGCCAAGCGCGAGCGTTCGCCGCGTTTGAGCGTGATGTGCGCGCTGTGCGCCCAGCTTTTGAAGCGATCGACGGCGTAGGTCAGGCCGGAGGTGGTTTCGGTGAGGTAGGGCGTGTCGATCTGCTCGACGTTGCCGAGGCAGACGATCTTGGTGCCCGGGCCGGCGCGGGTGATCAGCGTTTTCATCTGCTTGGGCGTCAGATTCTGCGCTTCGTCGAGAA
>JADZBF010000278.1 GCA_020852215.1 Lysobacter sp.
CGCTGGGTCGCCAAACGCATGCACGCTTTCGGCGACGACGCCGACGCGATCCGCGAATTCGCCGCGGATATGGTCGCGGCGATGTGCGCGCGCTTGATCGCCGGCGGCGCGCCGGGCTTGCATTTCTACACGCTGAACTTGGCCAAACCGACGCAGTCGGTGTTGACGCGACTGGGCTGAAGATCACGGTCTGTGCGGATGACCGTCGGATTCGCAACTGCTACCCTGCGGCCATGATGCGTTCGCCCGGTTCGCCGCTTCCCTTCGTTCTGCTGTTCGCTCTGGCGATGGCGTGGCTGTGGCCGGGCGCCGCGCAAGCGCAGGTGATTCGATGCACCACCGATAGCGGCGCGGTGGTCTATACCGACAAGCCGTGTTCGGCGATCGGCGCCAGCGAGCGCCTGCCGCGTGGCGCGGCGATCCAAGGCACCGGCGTGAGGCGTTTGGGTTGCGCCCGCAACGTGCAGGATCTGATCTACGAGATCACCTCCGCCATCGATCAACACGACATCAATCGCCTCGGTTCGGTCTATCACTGGGTCGGCATCGGCGACGAAAGCGGCAGCCGCATTCTCGATCGATTGCAGGTCATCGTCGATCGCCCACTGGTGGATATCGTCGCTCTTCGCAGTGCGCCGCGCGAAGAATCGTATATTCCCGATACGCCGGTTCAGGCGGAAACGAATGCTTCCGCACCCGTCGACATGGGCACAGGCGCCTCGATGGGCGATGCGGAAGCCGCTCCGAAGCCGCGGCGCGCGCGCGGCGGCGGTTTGGTCGGCTTGCGCCTCGAACAAACCTTGCGCAACAGCGCAACGCCGTCGCGCACGGTGTTCGGTTTGCGTCGTCATTTCGATTGCTGGTGGATCGTGCTGTCGTCGCCGTGACCGATGCGCATCCGCGACGCTCTGCGTTGCGCGCATGTCGCTACAATCGTTTACGCGCTCGAAGCGCGAGCGCAGTCTGCTTCGTGTGCGGAAATTCTGAGCAGTTCAGAGCGTTTCTTACATCGTGCGGCGTTCATCTTTCTGGCCTTTTGTGATGAGAGACCGTAAAAAGCGCGCGTCGGTGCGCATTCATGAACATGCGCCGCATCGGCCCTTGCATCCTGCGCGCGCGCGCAGGACGATGCGCGCAGGGGAAGGGTCCGAGCGATCATCTCAGCGTCCGGACATTGCGCCTTTGGGGGCACCCATCGCTCGGACGTCGCAATGGATTGGATATCGCAGACAAGGGAGAATGTCGTATGAAACGTTCCACACTGTTCACCGCGATCGGCGTTGTCGCCATCGCGGGCGCCGCCGCGTTCGCATCGCAAGCCGCACGTCAACCGTTGTTCGCGCCCGCCGCGCAAACCGCCCGTATCGCCGACGCCAGCTACAGCGCACTGGCCGGCGATCGCGCGACGGTCGGCCTGCAATTGGTGCAAGCCGATGCGAGTCAAATCGCCGATACCACCGACAGCCTGCAGCTCTCGTTGGGCGGCGGCGATCTGGTCGCCCATAAACTCTCGTTCGTCCGCAACCCGGACGGTACGCAAGTGTGGCAAGGGCAACTCGGCAAGGACCCGGGCATGCTCGGTCGGCTCGCGAACCGTATCGGCGGCGAGATCGAGAACGACCCGAACAATTCGGTCATCATCGTCCGCAACGGCGACAAACTGACCGGTACGCTTCGCGTCGACGGCGATCTGTACGCCTTGCGCCCGCTGCGTTCCGGCGGCCACGCCATCGCCCGCATCGACGAATCGCGGATGCCGGCGGATCATCCGGGCGAGTACGCATTGCTGCCGAAAATCCAGATGCCGCAATCGATCAGCACGAAAGCGACCAGCACCATCCGCGTGATGGTGGTGTCCACGCAATCGGCCGCCGCCGCCAGCGGCGACATCGTCGGCCTGGTCAACCTCGCCGTCGCCGAATCCAACACCGGTTACGTCAACAGCGGTGTGGAAATCAACCTGCAACTCGCCGGCAGCTACACCACGACCTATGTCGAATCCGGCAGCTTCAGCACCGATCTGACGCGCTTCCGCGGCACCGCCGATGGTTACATGGACACCTACCATGCCACCCGCAACACGGTCGCTGCGGACGTGATGATGCTATTGATCAACACTGCCTCGTCCTGCGGCTTGGCATCGGGCATCGGCTCCACCGCCGCCACCGCGTTCGCGGTCGCGCACTACGGTTGCGCCACCGGCTATTACTCGTTCGCCCACGAAATCGGCCATCTGCAATCGGCGCGTCACGATATCGCCACCGATCGGACGCTGACGCCTTATGCCTACGGCCACGGTTACCGTTCCCCAACCAACACCTGGCGCACGATCATGGCCTACAACTGCACCACGGGCTGCCCGCGCATCAATTATTGGTCCAACCCGGCCAAAACCTACGGTGGGCAAGCGATGGGCAACACCACGCGAGCCCACAATCAACGCGTGTTGAACAACACCAAAGCCACGATCGCCGCGTACCGCTGAGCCCGGCGCACGTTGCGCATCGCAGCACAGGACGGGGCCGCAAGGCCCCGTCTTCGTTCGCGGCCCGTCGTCGGCCGCCGGCCCTACGCTAAACTACAGGTCTCATCAACGAAGGCGGACCGCCATGACGCAGCGTTATCCCGAATGGATCTGGCACAACGGCAGCATCAAGCCCTGGGCGGAAGCAACCACGCATGTGATGGCGCACGTCGTCCATTACGGTTCGTCGGTGTTCGAGGGCATCCGCTGCTACGACACCCCGAGCGGCCCGGCGATCTTCCGCCTCACCGACCACAACCGGCGCCTGTTCGCTTCGGCCAAGATCTACGACATGGCGATACCTTATTCGCTCGACGAGATCAACGCCGCCTGCCGCGACGTGCTGAAAGCCAACGACTTCACCACCGATTATCTGCGCCCGGTCGCGTACCGCGGATTGGGCGGATTCGGTCTGTCGGCCGACACCCCCACCGACATGGCCGTCGCGACATGGAAGATGGGCCAATACCTCGGCGCCAGCGTGTTGGAAGCGGGCATCGACGCCTGCGTCTCCAGTTGGCAACGCTTCGCGCCCAACACCATCCCGGCCGGCGCGAAAGCCGGCGGCAATTACCTGTCCGGCCAACTCGTCGCCCGCGAAGCGCGTCGCCTCGGCTTCGGCGAAGGCATCGCCCTCGCTTCCACCGGCTTGCTCAGCGAAGGCGCCGGCGAAAACCTATTCCTCGTCTTCGGCAACGAACTCCACACCACCCCGGTCAGCGCCGCATTGCTCAACGGCATCACCCGCAACACCATCCTCACGCTCGCCCAAGACGCCGGCTTCCGCATCGTCGAACGCGACCTGCCGCGCGAATATCTGTACCTCTGCGACGAACTCTTCATGTGCGGCACCGCCGCCGAAATCACCCCGATCCGCTCCGTCGACGGCCGCCAAGTCGGCACCGGCAAACCCGGCCCGGTCACGCGCCAGTTGCAGGAACTGTTCTTCGGCTTGTTCGACGGCAAAACGCCGGATAAGTATGGGTGGTTGGAGCGGGTGTGAGGGTTGAGGTTAAGAGCCTAGGCCCAGCCGACCTTCTTGGTCTCATGACAATGCGCAAAGTCAATTCTGAATAAGACGGATGATTTAGGGGGCAATTTGTCACTTTTTTCGCAGCGAAAAGGCATTCGCCCTTTGCAAAAGGTCATTCAGCGAGAGCGGATTGATCAAGAACTTAGGAACGGCCTATGGAGTGGCGTTAAAGCATGCATTTGGGATAATTGGTCTGCTCCCGATTTTTATGGCGATACTTCAGATAATTCTCAGAGTGTCGAGAGTGTCGTTGAGACCATATGGCTACACCTTTTCAAGCTACCGATAGACACTATTCCGAGCTTC
>JADZBF010000279.1 GCA_020852215.1 Lysobacter sp.
ACCCAACGCGGCACCGTCGGTTCGCCGTCGTAGAAGTCTTTCGGTTTTTTCTCGGCCATCGCCCAGCGGTGCAACCAACTCGGGCCGTAGCGGCCGCGGTAGCCGTCCTCGCGCAGATAGGCGGGATCGCGCATCGCTTCCTCCAAAGTGACGAAGCCATAACCGCGACGCTCGATGCCGCGGATCAACGCCGCATAGGCATCGGCGTTCAGCGCATTGGCGTGCAACAGCAGAATCTGCGGCAGGTTGTAACCCAACAGCGCCTGCGATTGCGCTTCGTAATAGTCGATTTTATTCAGTATGTACGGCACATAGCCCAAACGCAGACGCTCCAATAATTGCGCGCGTTCGGGCGTGTCGGCGTGTTCGTCCAGCACGCGCTCGTAGGCGAAGGCCCAGACCCATTCGCCGTTGTCCACCGTGACCGGCGCGATCCGGTAACCGTGTTCGGCCAGAAATTTCGCCACCGCCGTTTTGTCTTCCGGCGTACGCCCGGCGCGCAGATACGGATGCCGGAACCACTGCGGCGTTGTGCCGCGAGCGGCCAACATCGGTCGCAGCGCGCGTTCCCCGCGCAGAATCGCTTGTTCGTAGGCAGGAATGCCGACGTCGTGCAGATCCACGTGGCCGTAAGTGTGATTGCCCAATTCGTAGCCGGCATCGAGCCACGCCTTCAGCATCGCCACGCGCTCGGGTTGCACCGCGCCATCGCGTTCCAATTTGTCCTCGTTCACGAATCCGACCACCGGCACGCCGCCTTGTCGCAGTTGTTCCAACAGCGCCGCATGCCGCGCGGCCAGGGCCTCGGGCGTCGTTTTCGCGATCCGCTGCCACGGCAGGTCGTCGATGGTGACCGCGATGCGGCGATCGGGCGTGGCGGTGTCTTGGACCCTCGCCGCCAGAGAAGGCATCGCAATGGCGAACGCGCAAAGCGCGACGGCGAGTCTGCGACTGAACGAAAATGTCATGGGCATCGTGCGGGCGTGAGCGGGAGCGCGTCCCGGAGCCGCGACTTTACCGCAGCGCGATGGGCGCGTGCCGGCGGGCGAAGGCGCTTCGCCGGGTCGCACGCGCTGCGTCGGCGACGGCGCATGCTGCGCGAGCGAAGGCGATACGATCCCCACTCGAGCTCGATTCGAGGCCGATACCCGACCCGTAGCGCGTTCATACTCGCATCGGCGGTGGATTCGCGATCGGCCTGTGCCATACCCGATCGCACGCCTCCTTCGTCGATATCCCAGTGTTCGATCCGTCACGCCAACCGCAAGGAGCCTCCTATGCCCGCGTTCAAGAACAACCTGATGATGGAAGACTACGTCAAGGCGGTGCGCGATCATCCGCAAGCCAAGCGCGCGCTGTGTTTCGGCGATTCCTGGTTCCAGTACGTGCCGCATCCGACCGATCTGAACAAGCAGTTGGCGCGGTTGTTTCCGAAGACGCTGTTCCTGCGCGAAGGCAAACCGGGCCGCGACAGCGCCACATGGAAAATCGCGTTGCCCGGCATTCGCGATGCCATCGAAGGTTTGCGTTTCGACGCGATTTTGCTGTCCACCGGCGGCAATGATGTGGTCGGCGAGGAATTGCAGGAATTCGTCAAGACACCCGGCATGCCGCAATCCGTCGGCAGCATGCCGTGGGGCATGGGACCGCCCGAAGTGCGCGATCACATTCGCCTGGAGAGTTTCGAGCACGCTTTGCGTTTCGCGATCTCCGATCTGAAACAAGTGGTGCAGTTCCGCGATCGCAGCTCGCCGTCGTCGGTGGTGTTCGTCCACACCTACGATTACATCTTCCCCTCCGGCAAAGCGTTCAAGCTCGGCCCGTTCAAAAGCGGCCCGTGGGTGAAGCCCTTCCTCGAGAACGTCGGTCTGACCGATCCGAGAAAGCAGCGCATCGTCACCACTTGGCTGGTCGATCAATTCGCGCGCGAACTGCGTGCGTTCGTCTCGCAGAACGCCAATATGGTGCTGGTCGATTCGCGCGGCACGTTGAAAACGCAGGCGCAGTGGGAAAAAGAAATTCACCCGGTGGCTAAAGGTTTCGAGAAGATCGCGAAAGACTGTTGGAAGCCGGCGTTGACCAGCGTCTTGAAATGAGCGAGCGGCGCGTCTTCGCGCAGGGTACAGCGCGTGGCGCTGCGATGGCCGCCACGATGGCCCTCGCTGTGGGCATCGCCGGCCATGCCGCCGCCGACGGCCGCGCCTGCGCGTGGGACGCCGATGCGTTTTCGTTCGTCGGCACGCCGGTCGAACAAGCGCGCTGTTTGCTGCGCCCGGTGGCGATCGGCGGCCGCGTGGGCGATGCGCATGCGGTGTTGCCGCATGCGCTCGACGCGATGGTCGGCCGGCCGGTGGCTTTCGATGCGACGACGCTGCGTACCTGGTTGCGCACGCAGGGCATCGACGAATCCGGCGTCGGCGGTTCGCTTGATGCGCCGCTGTCGTTCACCGAAGGTACGCAGCCGCGACGCGCGCGCTATTTCGTGATCCACGACACCAGCAATCTGCTGTGCCAGCGCGAAGATTTTCCGGCGAACGCGGATGCCGCGGACGCGCCGTGGAACTTGCCGGAACGTTGGACGAACGATCCGCAGGCGCATCTGTTCATCACCCGCGACGGCGAAGCGCACGCGCCGCAAGGGCGCAGTTTCGCGACGCCGTGGCGCGCAACCAAGCTGGAAAAATTTCTGCGTGAGCCGAGCCGCGGCCTGTTTCTGCATATCGAAAACGTGCAACTGCGACGTCCGCAAGCGGCCGACGACGCGCCGCTGCATCGACCCGACGGCGAATGCGTCAACGACCGCATCGCGCAGCATCCAGGCTTCAGCACCGCGCAAACCCGGCGTCTCGCGCTGGTCTACGTCGCCGCCAGCGTGCGCGCGGGCGAATGGCTGATTCCCGCGTACCACGCCGTACTCGACACCGGCTTCATCGGCGGCCACGACGACCCGCAAAATTTCGATATCGACGCCTGGACCGCCGAAGTGTGCGCGTTACGACACGCCCTCGGCGACCGCTGCGAAACTCTGTAGGGCGGGTGCCAACCCGCCGCACCCCAAACAACGCCTCACCTTCACCCGCACGACATCGCGAATCGCCCTCGCGACGAACACCCTCGGCGCGAATCAAAAACTCACATTGCTCTTCAGCCCCAACGTCGGAATCCACCCCGGCCCCGTGCCGGTTCCGAATTGGATCAAGTTGAGCATGTGCGTCGTGTCCAATTGCAGTTCCACCGACGAACCGAGTTGCACGCCCACGCCGGCGCCGAACACCGGACCGGCGACCGGCGTGCGCGGCCCCAACCCACCGTCCGGCGCCGTCGTTTCGATCGAACCGGCGCGCGCGCCGCCGATCAAACTCACGCGCACCGGCACTTGGCTGGGAATCACGAATTCCGCGCCGGAATACATCCCGGCGAAGACGTCCGCGCGCGGCGAATAATCGAACTGGAAGGCGAGCGGCACTTTCACCAACCCAAGCCCCGGGCTGAAGGTGAACTTCCATCCGGCGGACAGCAGCAGATTCGACCGATCGGTCCATTGCACGCCGGCTCCCGCATAGGCTTTCGTTCGATCGGCCGCGGGCGGCGGCGCGAATTTCGAACGCACGTCGCTTTCGGTCTTCTGCGCGCCGACCGCCGTTTGCCCGACTTGTCCGGTTTGCGTCACGTTGAACAAGG
>JADZBF010000280.1 GCA_020852215.1 Lysobacter sp.
TCACGCTGTCCGGCGGTACGGGCGATGCCGATATGTACGTGAAGTTCGGTTCCGCGCCGACGGATACGGTGTACGACTGCCGTCCGTACCTCGGCGGCAATGCCGAGACCTGCACGTTCGCGGCACCGTCGACCGGCACCTACTACGTCCGCCTGAAGGCCTACTCGACCTTCTCCGGCGTGAGCCTGGTCGGTAACTACACGACCGGCGGTGGCGGCGGTACGCAGACGTACAGCAACACCACGCCGCAAGCCATCGCGGACAACAGCACCATCAACAGCACCATCACGGTGAGCGGCCGTACCGGCAACGCCTCGGCCACCACGCCGGTCGCGGTGAACATCACGCACACCTACAAGGGCGACCTTGTGGTGACGCTGCTGGCGCCGGATGGTTCGCCGTATGTGCTGCACAACCGCACGGGCGGCAGCACCGACAACATCATCCAGACCTTCAGCGTCAACCTTTCGACCGAAGCCATGAACGGCACGTGGACTCTCCGCGTGCAGGATGCGGCCTCGGGCGATACCGGCACGCTCAATAGCTGGAGCCTGACGTTCTGATGCGTGGAGATCGAACCCCAGGGTTCGATCGATACGATCCGAATGCATGTTGCGAAAAGCCCCGGCGAAAGCCGGGGCTTTTTTTGTTGCGCGACGCTGCGACAGCGTGTTGAAGAAAGCGCATCTCCAACCTTCATGCTGTTCCGAATAGGTCGAAATGGCCTGCGGCGCCTTGCGCATGCATGCGGATATCGTCATCGCTTCGCTCGCGTTGCGCAGCGCAAAAAAGCCGCGAAAAAAGGCCGCGAACAAGCCCATGGCGTTTTTTACAATCGAATGCCGCGCGTCGACGAGGACGCGAGAGACTGCGATAAGTCGCTACGAGCCGGTTCTTTTTTTTGGATACGCAGGAGTATTCGGCAACGGGTATCGACGCGCACAGGGATGTTGCGTTGCGGCTTGATCGATGCGAGAAACTCGCATACGTTGCGTCGGCGGAGCAGGAGGCGCCGCAGCGGCGGTATCGATCGCGATGAAGGGTCGATCCGCCCGCGATCATCGAACGCGAACACCGACGCCGATATCGACGTCCATATCGACACCTGTCGCGCATCGGTATTCGTTCGAACCATCGATCACCGCGCTAACGCGCATCGACCGCTCGGTCCGATGCGTTCATCCATCGTCTTCCACGATCCTCGTCAAGGAGCAGCCGTGAATCATCGTGTCTCGTTATTGTCCGCAGCGATTGGCGCCACTCTCGTCTTCGCTGCACTGCCGGCGTTGTCCGCCGAGCTGCGCACCGCGAAAAACCCGATCCGCGGACAATACATCGTCGTCTTGAAGGACGGCGCCGCCAGTCTCGCAACCGAACGCAGCAGCACTGCCCGCGTTTCGGTCGTCGCCAACGATATGGCGACTCGCCACCGCGCCCGCGTCAAAAAGAGTTTCGAGCACGCCCTTCGCGGGTTCGTCGCCGTCGCCGACGATGAGTCGCTCGCCAAGCTGCTCGCCGATCCGAACGTCGCCTACGTCGAAGAGGACGGTATCGTCACCCTCAGCGCCACGCAGACCGGCGCCACGTGGGGCATCGATCGCATCGATCAGCGCAATCTCCCGTTGAGCGGCAGCTATACCTACGACACCACCGCTGCCGGCGTCCATGCGTATATCGTCGACACCGGCGTGTTGACCGGCCATACCCAGTTCACCGGCCGCATGGGCAACGGCTTTCGCGCCATCGCCGACGACGGTCGCGGTACCAGCGACTGCAACGGTCACGGCACGCACGTCGCCGGTACCGTCGGCGGCACGACCTACGGCGTCGCCAAAGGCGCGACCATCCATCCCGTGCGCGTCTTCGGTTGCGGCAGCACCGGCTCGAACTCCGACATCATCGCCGGGATCAACTGGGTCACCGCCAATCACGTCAAACCCGCCGTGGCCAATATGAGCCTGGGCGGTTCCGCTTCCGCTGCGACGGATACCGCGGTCAACAATCTGATCAATGCCGGCGTCGTCGCGGTCGTGGCCGCCGGCAACTCCGGCACCGATGCCTGTCTCTCGTCGCCGGCGCGCGTTCCCAACGCGTTGACCGTCGGTGCGACCGGCACCAACGATGCGCGCTCGGTATGGTCCTCCACGCAATCGTCCAGTTGGGGCAGTTGTCTCGACATCTTCGCGCCGGGCACCAACATCGTCTCCGCCGGTATCACCAGCACGTCGTCGACCGCGACGAAGAGCGGCACCTCGATGGCCTCGCCGCACGTCGCCGGTGTGGCGGCGCTGTATCTGGCCGTCAATCCGACTGCGACACCGGCACAGGTCAATACCGCCATCATCAACAGTTCGACGCCGAACAAAGTGACGGATCCTCGCACCGGTTCGCCGAACCGTTTGCTGTATTCGTTGTTCGGCACGGCGCCGCCGCCGCCGCCGGTCGGGCAGACGTACACCAACGCCACGGACTACACCATCAACGACAATGCCACGGTGAACAGCCCGATCACGGTCTCGGGCCGTACCGGCAACGGTCAAGCCAGCACGCCGGTCGCGGTGAATATCGTGCATACCTATATCGGCGATCTTGTGGTGAGGCTGGTGGCGCCGGATGGGTCGTTGTACACGCTGCACAACCGCACGGGTGGCGGCACCGACAACATCGCCAAGACCTACACGGTCAATCTGTCGAGCGAAGCCTTGAACGGCACCTGGAACCTGCGCGTGCAGGACGCCGCCGGCGGCGACGTGGGTTACATCAATAGCTGGAGCGTCACGTTCTGATCGACGCCCCGCGCGGAGCTTCGCTCCGGGCTTCGTCGAAACACCGAGAACCCCGGCGAAAGCCGGGGTTCTTCGTTACGCGGCGTTCTTTGTCGATACGTATCCGAGCCATCATCGAGAGCCCCTCTTCGATCGCTTTCCGCCTGCCAGAGACCACGTGCGTCGCGGCCTTTGCGACCTGCGATCGAAGGCCGCGACCGCAGTGGGCGAAGTCGTACTGCGCCCCCGATACCGTACGCCGGACTTCGATTGACCGGCCAACGTCCGAGGCATATGGTGGGCCGGTCGATTCGGCTCTGGGCGGCCCCATCGAGCGATCACGCTCGGCGGTCGGTTCCCGTTCGGCAGAACGATCTCAGTCGGTGCGAGCGCCTGCGAGTGTCCGCGCTATGCCCCGTGCACCGACGATTCGAAATGGGGCGTCGCCCAAGGAGACCACAATGGAATTACGAAAGATGAAAACAGCGGCGAAGCGACTTGCGCTTCTGCTGCTGATGCCCTGCATCGCGCTCGCGGCACCGCCGCGCGCCGAACCCTCCGAACGCAATGTCGCCGGCCGTTCCGGTGCCGTGACCGTCGGTCAGCCCGTCACGCCCTACAACATCAAGATCGATCTGCGAAACATGCCGAAAGCCAAACTCTGGCAGCCCGGCATGCCCATTCGCGAAGCGCATCGGCGGCAATATTTCCCGATCGGCGCGAAGGTGCCGCATACGCCGGCGAATCGCCCGACCGCGCCCGACCGCTTACCGGACGTGCAAAACCTGTGGAGTCAGAATCCGCGTCTGGCCGCGCGCGCCAAATCCGAGATGCGCAAGCGCGTCAGCATCAATAATCCCAATACCGGCGTCAGCCCCGGCGACCCGGTGGTGGAAGTCGGCGCCAACCACGTCGTCTACGCCGTCAACGGCGCCTCCGGCACGTATTTCAACGTCTACAACAAAGCGGGCGCGTTGGTGGCCGGGCCGGTCACCTTCGGTTCGCTCGCGCCGGCCGGTACCCCTTGCGCCAGCGACGGCGGCGACCCGATCGTGCTCTACGATCGTCAAGCCGGCCGTTGGTTCCTGCTGGCCCTGGACAACTCCAATCTCTGCACCTACGTGTCGAAAACGTCGGATCCCGTGACCGGCGGTTGGTGGGCCTACAACTACGCGACGCCGACGCTTCCCGACTATCCGCATTGCGGCGTCTGGAACGACGCTTACGTGTGCGGCGACAACGAAGGCGGCGCGCAGCAGACGCTGTACGCGTTCGACCGCGCCAACATGCTCAACGGCGCCACCGCGCGTCCCGCGCAGCGCTTCGCCAGCATTCCGAGTCTGGCCGGTTACGGCTTCCAGATGATCACGCCGTCGACCTTCTACGGTACCAACGCGGCGCCGGCCGGCCGCAAGCAACTCGTCGCCCGTCACAACGACGACGAAGCGCATGCGGGCGCCAGCGCCGACGGCACGAAAGACTTCCTGGATCTGTACGAAGTCAACATCGATTGGAACACGCCCGCGAACAGCGGCGTCACCACGCTGCCGCGCATCGATATCACCGAGTTCAACAGTTGGTTCCGCAACTACTCGACGTTCGCCACCGTGCCGCAGCCGGGATCGACGTCGCGTCTGGACCCGATCCGCGAAGCGCTGCTCAATCAGCTCGTCTATCGCAACATGGGTACGCACGAAGTGATTGTCGGCACGCTCGCGACCAACCAGAACCCCGCGCGCACCGGCACCGTCGTCGACTCCGCCGTGCGTTGGTTCGAACTGCGCAGAACGGGCGGCGGCAACTGGACGCTGTTCCAGGAAGGCACCTTCAGCCCCGGCGATGCCGACACCCATCACCTGATGGGCACCATCGCGATGGACAAGTTCGGCAACATGGCAATGGCCTATAACGTCACCAAGACCTCGACGCCGACCAAGTTCGCCACGCTGGGCTACACCGGACGCACCGCCGCCGATCCCGCGGGCGTGATGTCGCTGGGCGAAAACGAAGTCGCCATCGGTGCCGCTGTCGAAACCTCCGGCCGCTGGGGCGACTACTACCAGATGACCGTCGACCCGGTCGACGATTGCACGTTCTGGTTCGTCGGTATGTATCGTCCTACCGGCGGTTGGCAGACCCGCATCCAGGACGTGAAATTCTCCGCGTGCAGCGGCATCACCACGTATTCCGTTTCCGGCACGATCGCCACGGCCGGCGGCGCGGGTATCGGCGGCGTCACCGTCAGCACCGGCAGCAACAGCACCACCACCAACGCGAGCGGCGCATACACGCTGACGGGTTTGACCAACGGCACGTACACGCTGACGCCCTCGCTCGGCGCTTACACGTTCTCGCCGGCTACCCGCAGCATCACCATCGCCGATGCGAACGTCACCGGGCAGAACTTCACCGGCACCGCGCCGCCGAACGTTCCGCCGGTCGCGAACTTCACCTTCACCACCAGCGGTTTGACGGCGAACTTCACCGATACCTCCACCGACAGCGACGGCACTATCGCCTCGCGCAGTTGGAATTTCGGCGACGGCAGCACTTCGACCGCCACCAACCCCAGCAAGACCTACGCCGCGGGCGGTACCTACACCGTCACGCTGACCGTCACCGACAACGTCGGCGCCACCAACACCAAGACCAGTTCGGTCACGGTGGTCGCGCCGAACGTGCCGCCGACCGCGAACTTCACGTTCACGACCAGCGGTTTGACGGCCAACTTCACCGATACCTCCACCGATAGCGACGGCACCATCGCCGCGCGCAATTGGAACTTCGGCGACACCACCACCTCGACCGCCACCAACCCCAGCAAGACCTACGGCGGCAGCGGCAGCTATACGGTCACGTTGACGGTGACGGACAACAGCGGTGCGACCGCGACCAAGACCAGCACGGTCACGGTCAACGCGCCGGGTACGCAGACCTACACCAACAACACCGACTATCCGATCAACGACAACAAAACCGTCAACAGCCCGATCCGAGTCACCGGTCGCAGCGGTAACGGTCCGACCAACACGCAAGTCGCGGTCGATATCCGTCATACGTATATCGGCGACCTGCGCGTGAGCCTGATCGCACCGGACGGCACGGCGTACATCCTGCACGACTACACGGGTACCAGTACCGACAACATCATCCGGACCTACACGGTGAATTTGTCGACGGAAACCTTGAACGGCAATTGGAGGCTGCGCGTCAAAGACAACTCCACAGCCGATACGGGTTACATCAATAGCTGGAGCATCACGTTCTGATCGACTCGGGCATTCGCCCACAGCGATATGCGTCACCAAGCCCCCGGTCGCGAGACCGGGGGCTTTTTTTTTACGGCGAATCGTCATGCGGCCGCATCGGTTTCGTGGCGATGCGCGATGCGTCCGCGCAAAACCTTGTTGCGCTGCCACAACAGGGCGACTTCCATTCGTTGCCACCTCTATCATTTCTGTTGGGTGTTCTTAGAGCCTGTTCAAAATCTTCCAGCGGAAGTTTTTCCTTCCTGCGAACAGGCTGTGTTCTTTTCCTTCTCCCCGCAAGCGGTGCGTGTTCTTTTCCTTCTCCCCGCAAGCGGTGCGTGTTCTTTTCATTCTCCCCGCAAGCGGGAAACATGCCTTTTCCCTTCTCCCCGCAAGCGGGGAGAAGGTGGCGCAACGCGCCGGATGAGGGGCAGGCGGTACGTTTCGTTTGCGCGCGTCCAACCATGCGCATCAAACCGTGCGCGAAA
>JADZBF010000281.1 GCA_020852215.1 Lysobacter sp.
ATGCCCCACCGCAAGAACGCCCGCGAACCGATCGTCGGCCGCAAGGCGAGACGCCTTGTTCGTCGTGCGTCGCCATGCTTCGGTCTGGGAGAGGCGTTCCGGCATCAAGTCCGCGGGCACGACCGCCATCGGCATCAAACCGAATCGCACGACCCGTTGCGGATGCATGGCGTCGACCTGCAATTCGAGCGTCCCGACCCGGTCGCCATCCCGCTCGCGCAAAATCACCTCGATGCGATTCGGCTCGTCGCGACCGATCCGCAAGGGTTCGAAGCCACCCGTCATCTCCCGAAAAGCCAGCTCGCGCTCGACCGACATGTCGGGCTCGTGGCTGACCTTGTACGCCTCAAGGGCAGCAGCGTCGCCGGCATTGAAGGCCTCCAGACGTTCCTTGGCCAATCGTCCCGCCGGCGTATTCGGGAACGCGATCTCGGTCGACCAGGCCGGTGCGTTCCCCAGGCAGCAGGCCACCAGCAGGGCCAGACACCCGTATTTCAACGTCCGCCGGTATTTCATCATGCGCATGCTTCGTCTCCACCCAGCGTTTTGCAGGTTTCGGAGGCTTGGATGCAGGTCGGAGGCGATTCGGATTCAGCCTGTCACACATCGAAGAAGCCGAATCGCCGATCTATCCGAACGCGAGACGGCGCAAGATCGGATGCGCGTTCAGGACAGCCGCAATTCACTCAACCCCGGAAGACATCGGAATTTTCTCGACCGATCCGTTGCCGATGCATCGTTTTTCTGCGCCTCCGGCGCCTCGCATTTTTTTGCGGGTAGCGTGAGCGCATGCTTTCGTATTGCCCCACGGGCCACTCCGACCCGGTGTTTCCCGACATCGCCGCCTAAGCGCCAAACGCCGCAGCATCGGGCATGATTCGCGCATGGATCGGATGCCTCTCCTCGTTCTTTTCGCCATCGCCTGCCTGCTGCCGACGACGACGCTCCGCGCACAGGACGGCGCGGCCCCGGCGACGCAGGCCCCGTCGGCTGCGCTGTTCGACACGCTGGCCGCGCGTTATGGCGTGGGCGGCAACGACCAAGTGGCGGACACGCCTGCTTACAAGGCCAGAATCATCGAACTCGCGCGTGCGCTCCCCCCGAACGACGCCGTGCGCAACGCGCGCCTTGATGCCTATCGCTGCATCACCTTCCTGGACGGCCCCGACGCTTCGCTGACGCGGGCCGAGACCGGGCTCGCCGGACGGCCCGCGCAACGCGAGCCTCTGGTGCGGATGGAATACCTGATGTGCAAGGCCTACGCGTTGTACAACCAAGGCCACCAAACCGAGTACATCGTCCCGATCAACGAAGTGCTGCGGCTCGCCAATGGTGAACGGCATCCACGCCTGCGCTCCGGCGCGCTCATGCTGCGCTCGTTCCACGAAAGCGACCAGGGCCGCTACGCGCAGGCGCTGATCACCTTGCACGAGGCGCTGGCGCTGGATCCGAAGCGCGAAGCGCCAAACGCGGCGCTCCGTACCGAAATCATGATCGCCAATACCTACATCGAACTCGGCCTCAATGAGCGCGCGATCGTCGTCCTTCGTGCCATCGAGAAGAACGCACGCGCAATGGGCAAGTCAGCCCCCCTGGACATGGTGTTGGAGCGCTTGGGACTAGCCGAAGAGCAAGCAGGGCGCCTCGACGCCGCGCTTGCGAATTACCGTCAGGCGGCAGAGCTGAATCGCTTGGGGGGGGGGCGCACGACACCCATGCCTCCTTGATACTTCGGATCGCCCATGTCCATGTACTGGCCGGTCGTCTGGACGAT
Source organism: Lysobacter sp. (assembly GCA_020852215.1). Classification (GTDB taxonomy): domain Bacteria; phylum Pseudomonadota; class Gammaproteobacteria; order Xanthomonadales; family Xanthomonadaceae; genus Lysobacter_I. The sequence continues at coordinate 1,775 of JADZBF010000281.1, forward strand.
GCCAAAAGCGCGCGCGATGAAGCCGAGCGCATGCTGTTGAGCAACGGGCTGACGGGGGCCATGCGCGCGCGGCGCGGCTACCTCGATGCGCTCATCGCGCTCGAGTCCGGCGATGCCGGCCGCGCCGCCCAACTGCTGCCCGATGTGCTGCAGCGCCTGCGCAACGACGACCAACCGCGACCGCTGATCGATGCGCTCGACGTGCAAGCGCGCGCCTATCGCGCACTCGGGCAATGGCGTGCGGCGTTGGACGCGCGCGAGGAACAGATTCGACTGCGCAGTCAGCTCGACCAGCGCATGCAGCGCGAACAGGCGCGCGTGCTCGCCGCCGAGCTGGCGCTGAGTCGGGAAACCGCCGACAAACTGCGCTTGTTGCGGCAAACGGATGCGCAACGGCTCCAGTTGCAAGCTGCGCAGCGCGAACAGCGCCTGCGTCTGATCGCGATCGCGCTGCTGGCGTTGCTGCTCGCCGCGATGGCAGGTCTGCTGCTGCTGACCCGCCATCGTCTGCGCGGTGCGCGCTACGACGCGATGACCGACAGCCTCACCGGTGTCGTCTCGCGGCGTTACCTGCTGAATCATCTCGCGCGCATGTTGTCCGACCGGCGCGCCGCCGCTTATCCGCTATCGGTGCTGGCGATCGACATCGACCATTTCAAGCAGATCAACGATCGCTTCGGCCACGCCGTGGGCGACGAAGTGCTGCGGCGCGTAACCGAGGCCTGCCGGCGCGCATTGCGCGAAACCGACGAGTTCGGCCGCATGGGCGGCGAGGAGTTCATGGCCGTGCTGCGGCGGACCTCGCTCGCGCACGCCGAACAGCTCGGAAAGCGGTTATGCGAGGTGGTCGCGGCCTTGACGATGGACGACGTGGCGCCGGATCTGCGCGCCACTATCAGCATCGGCGTGGCCGAAGCGGCGGCGAACGACGAAGGCGCCGACCGCTTGCTGCTGCGCGCCGATGCCGCGCTGTACGACGCCAAACGCAGCGGCCGTCATTGCGTCCGGGTCGCGCCCATGCAGTAGGCGCGGTGCCGCGCGGTCTTCGTCGACTCGGCGGAGAGCGACATCATCGTCACAGCGCATTTGACCGAGGCGATCGGATATCGGCGCGGGGAGTGCAGCGCAAGCGCGTTGCGGCTGATCGATCCGTTTATCGGCAAGCCGGCGGAGGATTGCGATACCGCCGCATCGACGCTCCCCGCATCGTCGGTACCGAGATCCGGCGCGGATCTATCGCGGGAATTGCGCAGTGACTCGATGCGGGAGTATGGTGCCCGTCACATGCCCGAAGGACCGGAGGGGGACGGTGAAGGCTGCGACCGCGCGTCGATCACTGCAAGATGGCCCGGCTGCGAAGGATCGGCGAAGATGGCTCGCCCGATCGACTTCGCGGCATAGCCGGAAGCGCGCCGCAGCGACAGGAATAACGCCAAGAACAGCGACACGAATGCCGCCATCGATCTGCGCACGGATCCGCGACCGATAACACCCTGTCTTCGCAAGCATCGACCACTGGAGGGTCGGCGCGGGCTCCGTTGCGATACCTCATGCCCGCACGCATGCGCCCTGGCGCGTGCGCCGCGACGTGTCCGCACACGATTAGACGGATCAAGGAGCGATAAACATGATCAAGGTACAGTGGCAGGCGCCGCAAACGCTTGCCGAAGTGCAAGCGGCGGTACAGACGGCGATCGATCTGGAATTCTCGACGCTGCCGCCCTATCTCTACGCGAAGATGACGATCCTGCCGGAGAGTAATCCCGCGGCGATGACGCGGCTCAATGCGATCGTCGGGCAAGAAATGATCCACATGTGCCTCGCCTGCAACATCATGAATGCGATCGGCGGCACGGTGAGGATCAACCCGCCCAGTTATCCGGGCCCCCTGCCGGGCGACATCGGTGGCGACCTCATCATCCATCTGCTGCCGTTCTCGCAAGCCGCGATGGCGCAGGGCATGGCGATCGAGGAACCGTCGGAACCGATCGATCCGCCCATACTCAAGATGGAGGCCGCGATCACGGCGGTCACGATCGGCGAGTACTACCACCTGCTCGATCAGGTGCTGGCCGCCTTGCCGGCATCGGCGTGGATCGCCGGTAACAAGCAGATCGACGACAGTCAGTTCTTCGCGGGCCAGATTTTCCCGGTCAATGGCTATGCGGACGCGCACAACGCGATCACGCAGATCGTCTCGGAAGGCGAAGGCACGCCGGTCAGCCCAAGCGGCAACGGCAGCCCGCTGACCTTCCAGAATGAGTTGGCGCATTACTACCGGTTCTGGGAGATGGAACAGAACATGGTGCTGGTGAAGGATCCCAATCCTGTCGGCTACGCCTGGAAAGGCTCGCTGGGCATCGACTGGAGTCAGGTCTACCCGGCGATCGCCGATCCGGAATCGCACGATTTCTCGAGCGATCCTCCCGCCGCGCGCGCGGCGCAAACGGCCGGCAACGACGCCTACACCGCGTTGGTCGATGCCCTGACCTCGGCGTTCGCTGGCGCCTCCGCCGGCATGGGGCTCGCGGTGCGCGCGATGTTCGATCTGCGCATGGCCTCGATCCAGGCCCTGAATACGCCGCTGGGGGATGGCATCTCCGTCGCCGGCCCGGCGTTCGTCTACAACGCTCATACACAAGCACAAGGAGATGCGGCATGAGCATTCTCGAATTTCCGCGCGTTTATTTCCGCGGCGAAATCGCCTGGGACCCGGTCACGACCAACAACTATGCGGTCGGCGACGCGGCAGCGGCCTACGACGAAAACGCCTGCGATTCTTATCTGAACCAGAGCCGGGTGCTGACCCCGGAAGTCGCGGGTTTCCGTCAAGCGGCGATCCAGGAAGTCCTCACCGGCGGCAGTTGGAACCCGGCCGGCACCTATCGCTGTCCGTTCTACGACACCTACATCAGCGGTGTCGACTTGGGAGCGGGTCTGGTGACCACGGACACCTTCGCCACCGCGCCGGTCGGCTTCACCGGCATGCTCGTCGATTGCGAACCCTACGGCGCGTTCTCCTCGCAGTTGTTCTTCGACGATATGAGCTTCGGCATCCAAGGCGGATGCCGTATCTACGGCAAGCGGATCGAGCGCTTCAACGACCGCTTCGTCAACTTCAGCGCGAATCCCAGCAACAACATGATCGCAGGCGTCGCGTCGGTGATGTGGCAAAGCTGTTTCGCCAAGGGCGCGGGGCTGGATATCGACGCCCACGATTCGCTGGCGCTGCAGCGGTTGAAGGCCTGCATGATGGCGGACGACGTGCTGGGCGTGATGGTGCGTTTCGTCACCTATCGCACGGTCTATTACAACGACCCGACCCTGGCGAACGGCTTGCCGAAGACCGCCGCAGCCGCCAGGGCGCTGCAGAACAAGCTCAACAGCGGCGGCTTCCAGCCCAATCCGGCCCGCAGCCTTCTGGTCGGCACCGTGGGACTGTGGCGCAGCGGCGAAGTGATCACCGAGGCATCGGATCGAGCCCTGATCTCCACCATGGCGACGGTGCCCGGATACTCGTCTCCGGCCAAAGGCGGGCCCGTGGTGGCCACGGCCTTCGCACGCACCAACGACAAGGGCATTTCGCTGGATTTCTCCAACTCGATCCCCTGCTCGGATCGCGCCACGGATAAGGTGGACCTGGGGACGTTGACGCTGACCGCGGCCGATCCACCGCCCGCGGTGGCGATCGCGGAGGTCGCGAAGATCGATCTGAGCCACTACGACCGCGCGGCGTTCGAAGCCTCTTCGGGGATCATCGACATCCCGCTCGATGCCGGCCTGACGAAGCAACTGGCCAAGATGAATCTGTCGATCACCGGCGGCGACGGCACGACCTACTTGCAGGAAGCCGTGCTTCGCGCCGTTCCGTTGCAGGCCAACATCTACATCGACGAGGGCGAGACCGCGAACATCCCGGTGCAGGTCTACGAACGCGGCGTGCCGGCCGGCCCGGGCATCACCATCACCATGTCGGATTTGAATGCGACCCAGCAGACCAGCGTGCAGCAATTGACCGACGCCAATGGCCGGGTCAACTTCCGCGTATTGGGCACGACCGGCGAAATCATCGGCTGGGTGTTCCAGACCGGCGACCATCCGATTCTGCCCGTCGGCAACGTGTTCACGCCGCTGAATTTCACCTACACGTATCTTCGGGTTTTGCCGGCGGACAACAACGTCGCCGCGATGGCGCCCACTTGGGAGAACGTACACAACTACGTGCTGGCCAACTGGGAATCGATGGCGCCGTGCATGGACAACTGGCTGCGCCTGGGCGACGAGCAGCAGGTTCGGGCCTACCGCAACGTGATCCGGACGCTGACCGACCCGGCCAACTTCGAGAACTTCCGCTACATGCCGGTGACCCGCGACCTGACGATGGGACAGCGCACGCTGCTGTACAACTTCCTGGGATTCGGCACGACTCGAGCGACGCTAGAAAATGCGGATGCATCGGACGAACACATCGATGCGCGGACGCAGAGCCGGTCGATGCGGGTCGGCCGAAAGGACTGATCGCGATCCGGCTCTCGCACCTGCAGGGAGGGGATCGCCGCCCCTCCCTGCAGTTTGTTGCAGCGCAGAAAGCGCAGTGTGTGTACAGGCACATGAGCATTTCGAGCAGCGGAAGGCGCGAAAGCACCGAGCGCAGAAGATTTTGAACAGGCTCTCGGACTGGCGCCGCCGCGACAGGCATGTCATCGTCCGGACTTCTCATCGCGGGAGTGTCCGATGACCGAATCGCATGGCGGCTGCCTCTGCGGCGCTGTCGGATTTTCGCTGGACTGGCCCAGCAAGTGGGTCGCGCATTGCCATTGCACGCAATGCCGTCGTGCGCACGGCGCTGCGTTCGTGACGTGGATCGGCATGGCCGAGGATCGCGTGCGTATCGACGACGCCGAATCGCAACTGCGCTGGTTCGCGTCCAGTCCCGGCGCCGAGCGTGGGTTCTGCGCGCGCTGCGGCAGTTCGCTTTTTTTCCGTTCGGCGCGCTGGCCGGGCGAGTTGCATATCGCGCACGGGAATCTGAATGGCGACGCCGACCGCGCGCCGATGGCGCATGTGTTTTGGGATACGCACGTGGGCTGGGCTTCGGTCGATGCCACCGACGCTCTGCCGCGAATCGTTGCGACCGAGGTGACGTGAGTGTCGCTTGTATGCGCGATCGACGCACACCTGTCGCAGGCGAAAAGCGGCGCCGACCAGGCCGTAAGGGTGCGCCGCTTCGGCTTGCGCCTCTTCGACTAGCGCACGTTGCAAACGTCCGAGTGCTGAGCATCGCCCTGGCATTTGCCGATCGTACGCACGCTCCTGCGCGCGTTTTCCTTGTGTTCCCGGTATTCGCGAGCGCTCATGCAAACGCTGGTGAAGCGGTGACTGCCCGCTAGTCGCGTCCGTTCGCAGACCTCGCGATCATCCTCGGCCTGCGTCACCGCCGCATTGACCGACTGCAGATGATTGAAGACCTCGACGCGCTGTTCGACGCGCAGTTCGTCCAAGTTCTGATGACCGTCGAGCATCTGCAACAGTCGGTCTTGTTGTTTCAGCAAGCGGTCGCGATCGCCGTCGTGCATGTCCTTGAACGCGCCGCGTTTGGCGGCGACCTGCGTTCGCAATTGCGTCTGCTGTTCGACGATCTGCTGCAACGTCGGCTGCGGCGGCTCGGCAGCAGGCGGGTCGGCGGCCATGGACGCGAAACTGACGCCCAATGCGACCGCCAACCCGCAAACCTTCCATGCGCGCGCGGCCGCATGTCGGCGACGTAGATTTCTTTCGAATGCGAATGAACTCATATGTATTCCCTCTTTGGTGGGTTGGTTCGGTAACGGCGCATCGACGATATCGAGTGTTCGTGTCCGATCGTCAGTCCGAGTTGCATCCGCCTTCGCACTTCATCACCGTGCGCAGACTTTTACGTGCGTTTTCCTTGTGTTCTCGATATTCGCGTCCGGTGATGCACACGACGGAATAACGATGACTGCCGGTCAGCCGCGTGCGTTCGCAGATGAGTCGTTCGTCTTCCGCTTGGGCGACCGCGGCCTTGACCGATTCCAAATGGTTGAACACTTCGACGCGCTCTTCGGCGCGCAGCCCATCGAGGCTGTCGCGCCCCTTCAACAGTTCGAGGATGCGGTCCTGCTGCGCCATCAAACGATGGCGGTCGCCTTCCGACATCTCTCTGAACGGACCGCGCCTGGCCGCGACCTTCGCGCGCAGCTCGATCTGCTGGGCGACGATGCTCGCGATCGTAGGCGCCGCGGCCGCGGAAGTCGCATCGTTCGAGCGAACGCGGTTGCCCGCGACCGCCCACGTCGTCGCTGCGAGCGCGCCGACGCAGAGCGCGACGGCGGCGGCGCCGCGAAAGCGAGCGGACAGATCCTTTGCGAAAAAGGCCATGATCATCGCGATGTCTCCTTGCGGGCGCGTCATCGCAGCCCCGATACGCCGATACGATGGAAAACCCGCGCGACTCAAAGGATGTTGACTGCGACTTTTCTTTCGCCGCCGAGGCTGCCGCCCAATTCGTTCTTGCAGCCCAGCGTTTCTTTGCCTTGGCACTTCACCGCCGTACGCAGACTTTGCCGCGCGCGTTCTTTGTGCTCGCGATATTCTCTGGCGGTCATGCACACGACTTGAAAGCGATTCGAACCGACCGTGCGCGAACGCTCGCACACTTGTCGATCTTCTTCGGCGTTGCGCACGACCGCACTTACCCATTGCAAGTGATTGAACAGCTCGATCTTGTCTTCGGCGCGCAGTTGCGACACGTCGTCACGACCATCCAGAAGCTGCAGAATCCGGCTTTGTTTCGCGGTCAATTCGTCGCGTTCGATCTGCGTGAGATCCTTGAACGCGCCCTTCCTGGCCAACACATCGGCACGCAATTGCGTTTGTTGCTCGACGATCTGCTGCACCGTCGGTTGCTGCGTTTCCGCTTCGGGCTCCGGCGTCGATTGGGCGAGCACCGAGCAGCAGAACGCCGCGCTCAAGGCGAGAGCGAGCGTCGCGGCGAGTGCGCGTCGGCTGCGGGGTGCGATGGCATCGGAAGCGATTGCGAACGTCATAACGAAATCCTCAGGAGGTGAATGCGGTCGCGAATCGCAGCATCGAATCGCGGTCGTGGACGGGTCTCGAATCGCGGCCGAACGCCACCGATGCCGCGACAAGCGCAGTCATGAACGGTCGGCAGCGCTCCGCTGCTGGTAGAAGTCCCTCAGAAACGAAGATGCCCGATTCGGCAAGGCGTCTTAAACGTAAGGATGTCGAACCGCGCGAAAAGGTCGCAGCCTTCGGCGAACGCACTGGGATGACCGATGCGGCCCGCACCGCCGAATCGGCGAGAGAGCCTCGAAAGACAGAACTCAGGCGCTGTGTGTGCGCCGAAGATGCGAGGTCGAGGCTCCGAACCGCGGAGGCCTCGCTGAACGAGGATGACGCGTTCGCGGCATTCGCGCGGGCACTGAACCGCCGTGGAGAGCCTCAGATACGCCCGAGGCCACGATGTCCGCACACGCCAGGGCGACGTGTCGGCCCCGGCCTTGCGAAACGCTTCAGGTTTTAAGGCGCGGTCGAGGTCAACGCCTTCTGCGCTTGCTGTTTTTGCTCGCGGTAATCGCTGACGTTCATGCACAGCAAACGGTAGCGATTGCTGCCGATGACTTTCGTACGTTCGCAGACTTGGCGATCGTCCGTGGCTTTGTTGACGGCCGCCTTCACGGATTCGAGATGGTTGAACAACTCGATTTTCTCGTCCACGAGCAGTTCGTCGATGCTGCCGTGGCCATCCAGCATTTCCAGCACGCGGGTCTGGGTCTTGACCAGAGCGTCGCGATCGTTCGCGGTCAGATCTTTGAAGGGGCCGCGGCCGGCCACCACCATGGCCCGCAAGTGGCTTTGCTGAACGACGATATCGCGCACGGCCGGCGGGATCGGGCTCTCGGTAGAGGCCATCGCGACCGACAGCCCCAGCGCCAGCGTCGCGATCGTCGCCGCGAGCAGATTGCGGATGTTCATCGTCGCCTCCGAGCCACCGTCCGAAATGTCGGTGTACCACAACCGCAGGCGATGCGCACCTGGGCCGCCCTCGGTAGGCCGCCCTCAGCCGGTGCCGCGGGCGGTCCAGAAGCGGCGGGTCAGCGTTCGACCTTCAACCCTTCTTGCTGGGCTCGCTCGCGCTGGCGGCGGCGTTCGGCGACCGTCAGGCATTTGTTTTGCGGGCGATTGGAGCCGATCACCTTCACCCGCTCGCACACCATTCGGCCGTCCTCGGCCTTCGCGACGAGGGCGCGGACTTCCTCCACCGCATTGAACAAGCGGACCTTCTCGTCCTCGCGCAGGCCATCGAAACTGTCGCGGCCTTCGATCAGCGCATAGACCGTGTCCTGCTTGCGCAGAATCGCTTGTTTCTCGCCGTCCGTGAGGTGTTCGTAATCGCCCTTCTTGGCGGTGAGATCGCGCTTGAGGGCGTCTTGCGATGCGCGCAGGCTCTGCGGCGTGCCGTCGATGGCGATCGCGTCGTCGGCGACGACAGCGAAGGAGAGCGTTGCCGCCAAACACAGGGCGGCCAGGGACGAAATTCGCATGCGGCGTTCTTCGAAAATTGCGGGACCGCACAGGATACTCAAATCGCAGCGCGTCGCGACGGGCTGGAAGTCATGCGAACGGCCGAGGACGCGAGTCCCCGGCCGTTGCGGTGCGCGCTGCGATGGTCCGTCTCGGTATGAAAGCCCGATCAAGCCGCGGCGGCCGGCGCCTCGTGGAACTGCTCTTCCTCGGTCGAGCCCTTCAGCGCGACGGTCGAGGACTGCCCACCCTGAATGGTCTGGGTCACGCTGTCGAAGTAGCCGGTGCCCACTTCGCGCTGGTGCTTGACCGCGGTGAAGCCGCGATCGGCGGCGGCGAATTCGGCTTCCTGCAGCTCGACGAAGGCGCTCATCTGGCGACGCGCGTAGCCGTGCGCGAGGTTGAACATCGAGTAGTTCAGCGCGTGAAAACCGGCGAGTGTGATGAACTGGAACTTGTAGCCGTAGCTGGCGATTTCCTTCTGGAACTTGGCGATGGTGGCGTCGTCC
>JADZBF010000282.1 GCA_020852215.1 Lysobacter sp.
GGAGCAAACGTAGCAGATGGCGACGGATCGCATCGGCGACGGCATCGTCGGTGAGTTTGACTGCGCCTTCGGTGGGCGCGTTCATGGCGTCACCGCCGTTTCGATCGATGCGGTCTCGGCGGGCGCGCTCTTGGCAGGCCTGCTTTCGGTAGGCGTGCTCTCGACAGCTTTGCTCTCGGCGAATTCGCCCTTGAGATACATCTTGGCGCATTTGCGGCGCTGCAGCTTGCCGCTGGAGGTGCGCGGAATCCCGCCTTGCTCGACGACGATCAGTGCCTTCAGCGTCAGATCGTGGGCCTGCGTCATCGCCGTGCGCACGCGCTCGACGATCGCGGAGCGATCGATCGCGCTCAACGGCATGCCGCGCGGCAGTTCCAACAGCGCGGCCACACCGGAGGCGCTGCTCTCGTCGAATGCGAACGCCGCGGCGAACGCGCCGGCCGCGCGCGGTTCCTGTTCGAGCGCCGCTTCGACGATGGTGGCTTCCAGATCGGTCGGGTAATAGTTGCGGCCGCGGAGGATGATCAGTTCCTTGATTCGCCCGGTGACGTGCACGCGATCGCCGAGCATGAACCCCAGATCGCCGGTGCGCATGAACGCGCCTTCGCAATCCGGGCTGCGCGCGCCGAACGTCGCCGCGCTCGCTTCGGGATTGCGCCAATAGCCCGAGGCGACGCTCGGCCCGGAGAACCACAGTTCGCCGACCTCGCCGTCGGCGCGTCGCGCGCCGGTGTCGGGGTCGACGACGATCAGTCGGTGCCCGGCCACCACCGAACCGCAGCAGACCACCGCCTGCGCATCGTCGCTGTCCGCGGCGATCGGCAGCGCGCGCCCCTGCGCCAGCGCCTTGCGCTCGACATGGACGACGCGATGCTCGGGCGCGGTGGCGCCACCGGAGACGATCAACGTGGCTTCGGCCAGGCCGTAGCAAGGCTTCACCGCATCGGCCGACAGCCCGAACGGCGCGAACGCCTCGACGAAACGCGCCACCGTCTGCGCATTCACCGGCTCGGCGCCGCAGTACAGCCCATCGAGCGAGGACAGGTCCAAATCCGGCGGAATCTGCTCGCGCGGAATGCGCGCGCACATCTCCAGGGCGAAGTTCGGCTCGGGCGAGATCGAAATGCGATAACGCTGGATCAGCCGCAACCAGCGCAGCGGGCGCTGCAGGAAATGCAGCGGCGAGATGAAGGCGACTTGGCCGCCCAGCGCCAGCGGAGCGAGGCTCATGCCGATCAAACCCATGTCGTGGAACTGCGGCAGCCAACCGCCGCAGCAAAAATGTTCCGCCATCGGGCCGGAGTCGCGAATCGCCCGCACGTTCGCCAGCAATTGCGCATGCGTCACCATCACGCCCTTCGGGTGCCCGGTGGAGCCGGAGGTGTATTGCAGGAACGCGACATCGTCGCCGCCGACGCGCGTCGCCTCCGTTTCGGCGCCCGCATCCGCATCGGCTTCGGCGACGGCGTGTTCGGTCAGCACGCGCAGACCGGAGGCTTCGGCGTTCAAGCCGGCCAGTACCGTGGCGCGCAGTTCGTCGGTGGTCAACACCGCGACGCTATGCGCGTCTTCCAGGATCAAACGCAGGCGTTCGTATTGATGCCGGTTGCGCGCGACGTTCGCCGGCACCGCCGACGTGCCGGCGTAAAGGCAGGCGAAGAAACCGATCAGGAACTCGATGCCCGAGTGGAACAGCAACAGCACCGGCGCGTCGGCCGCGCCCTCGCGCCGCAGCGTCGCCGCGAGCGCACGCGCGCGACGGCGCAATTCGCCGTAATCCAGCGTCTCTTCCTGCGCGTCGCCGTCGACGAGAAAACTGGCTGCGCGTGCGGTCGGCTGCGTCGCGGCGTAATGATCGATGCAATCGAGAATGGTGTTCGCGGTATCAAGCCGCATAGGACGCCTCCTTGCGTATCGGGTGGGCGATCGAGTCCAGCAGCGTCAGTCCTTTGCCGATCGCATCGCACAGGCGCGCGATCGCGTCTTCGCCGGTATCGGCATGCAGACTCAGGCGCAGGGTCGCGCGGATGCGATCTTCGGGCAGGCCGATCGCGCGCAACACGTGCGACAGCGCTGCGGCTTTGTTGTTGCTGCACGCCGCGCCCAGCGACACCTGAAACCCATGGCTGTGATCGAGAATGGCCGCGAGCGCTTCGGCGCGAACGCCGGGAAAGGTGACGCTGAGCGTGTTCGGCAATCGCGCTTCGTCATCCGCCGGACCGTTGAAGACGACGTGCGCGACTTGGCTACGCAAACCCTCGCGCAACGTCTCGCGCAGCGCGCGCATGCGCACGATGTCGGTATCGAGTCGGCTGCGCGCGTGATCGGCGGCCGCGCCCATCGCGGCGATGCTCGCCAACGCCTCGGTGCCGCCGCGCAGGCCGCGTTCCTGGCCGCCGCCGTGCAGCAACGGTTCCAATGCGACGCCTTCGCGCAGATACAACCCGCCGACGCCTTTCGGACCGTAGAACTTGTGCGCGGCGAACGAGAGGCTGTCGACGCCCAGCGCGCGCGCATCCACGGGACGTTTGCCGATCGCCTGCACTGCGTCCGTATGCAGATGGATGTCGCGCCCGCGCAGCGCTTCGGCGATCGCGGCGATCGGCTGCACCGAACCGATTTCGTTGTTCGCCAACATCACCGACACCAGCCGCGTGTCCGGGCGCAGCGCATCGATCACCGCCTGCGGCCGAATCAGGCCTTCGGCGTCGGGCGCGATCACCGTCAGCGCGACGCCGCGACAACGCTGCAGATAACGCGCGACTTCCAGCACCGAGGCGTGCTCGATCGCGGAGACGATCAAGTGAATACCGCCGTCGGGTTCGCGCGCTTGAATCGCGTCCACCGCGCCTTTCAAGGCCCAGTTATTGGCTTCGGTGCCCCCGGAGGTGAAGACGATCTCGTCGCTGTCCGCGCCGATCAAGCCGGCGACCGATGCGCGCGCGTTCGCGATCAGCGCGCGCGAGGTTTTCGCCATGCGGTAGTTGCCCGACGGGTTGGCGAACGTGCGCAATGCGTTCTGCAGCGCTTGCTCGGCCGGCGCGCAGAGCGGGCTGGTCGCGTTGATATCAAAATAGCCGTCCATGGACCGATTCCTCAGCGATCGTCGGGCTGCGAGCCCAATTGCGCGAACAACGACCGCAACATTTCCACACAATGCATCTGCGAAGGTTCCAGTTCGCCCAGCAGCGCTTCGATCGCCGTCGCTGATGTGTTCGCGGCTTCGCTCAGCGATTTATCCTCGATGTGTTCGCAGAACGCATTGCCGGTCGCGAGCGATGTCGCGCAGCCCCAGGCTTGATAGCGCGCTTCCGCGATGCGGTCGCCGTCTAGCCGCAGGTCGACGCGGATGCGGTCGCCGCAGACCGGATTGCCCAGTTCGAGGCTGCGCGAAGCGCCCGCGATCTCGCCCGTGTGGGTCGGATTCGAAAAATGGCGGACGATGATGTCGTTGAACATGGTGCGGTCCGGAGGATCTGTGGAAAGTCCGCGTGCGAAAGCCCGCCGCGGACGCAAAAAAACGGCGACGCCTTTAGACCACGAGCGGGCACTCGCTCAGCGCGGCGCCGTCCTCGTCCATCTTGCGTTCGAGATTCACAGCGCAGCAGCCGAATTCGAGCGAACTCGGCGCGCGCATGATGTACTCCATGCGTTGCCCGCTGCGGCCCGAGGGGCTTTCGCCCGGCAGCAAGCGCACCAAATCCTCGGTCATGATCATGCCCGGCGTGGACAGCGAGAACGGATCGAGCACGCCGAGTACGCCTTGTTCGCCCGGTGCGACTTCGCGGCTGAGGTCGTTGATGTCGCGGACGGTGAGGTGCGCGTACGGCGAGACGTGCTTCACCTGATGCTCGTCCTCGATCGCGAGCATGCTCGATTCGACCAAGCCGTAGATGTCGCGGATCGACGACGCCGGCAAGCCGAGATATTCCTCGCTGAGCAGGTTGAACTCGCGGCGGGAAATCATTCGTCCGTCGAAACGCTTCCAGCCGCCGAGCGTGATGATGCGGCTGCCGCGATCGAGCGCGAGTTTGCGCCCGCTCTGTTTCACGAACAGCAACAACCTGTGGATCAAAAACGGCGGGCCGATGATGTGTCGGGTGAAATGGCCTTCCCAATCCTGCAACTGCCGCAGCGCGTCCTCGGGCGAGAAACGATCCTCGCGGACCATGAAGCGATGCGTGTCGAGCAGGCCGGACAGCATGTTCAGCGCCTTGAGCATGCCCATTTCCGGGATTTCTTCGGTCGACGGGCTGACGTAGAGGCCGGCGCCTTTGAAGAACCCGAAGAACTCGCGATACATCGCGTAGATCGCGGTCACCGATAGATCGACCGTCTGCGTACAGCGCCGCGAAATGCTGGGAATGCCGCTAGTGCCGGTGCTGCGCATCTCGTGCTCGATCGCGTTCAGCGGTTTCGACAGCAGTTCGTGACTGGTGTTGGATCTGAACTTGGCGATCGGGATCAGCGGGATGCGGATCAGGTCGTCGTAACCCCGGATGTCGTCGGGATGCAGATCGCGGCCGCGGCAGGCTTCGCGGTAGAAACGATTGTGTTCGTAGTGGAAGCGGAAGGCTTCGCGGATCAGGTCGGTCTTGAGCCGATCCAGCGCCGCTTGCGGCAACCGATACAACTCCGACACCGACGCGGCGACCGCTTTCATCGGATCGAGGCCGAGGTCGCGCAAGGACATCACGGAAGCGATCGAGCCGGGGGAGTCGGCAACAGGGCTGACGGCGGAGTGGGCGGCGGAATGGGCGAACATCGTTTCTCTCCTTAGAAACTGCCGGGGCATCGACGACGACCCAAGGCGTATTTTAGCGACACGTCGATCGGTTGCGCGTGCGCCGCACCGCTGCGAAGGCGGTTGCGAGCAGTCGGCCCGAATAAGACGAGACCTACGTCGCATCGACTCCGCCTTGCAGTTACGGAAGACCGGACGGACTCAGGCCAGTCGAGGGGGCTGGCCGCCGTTTCGCGAACGGAAGCGCTAGCGGCGATGCAGTGTCGATAGGCCTCCGACCGCTCGGGTCTCCAAGCGTTCGAGTTCCGAATGGCCTTGCCTCGTGCCTCGTCGTCGGCTTGCCTGCGATATCGCCTCGTCGGATCGGCCGCGGTCGGTGGTGCTCGGCCGCGCTCGGCTGCGATCGAACCCCGGCGTCGCGCTTTGTCGGTATTTCACAGCGCAGACGTCGCAGGGTTCGAGATGCGTTCGTTGCGTTCGCAGGACAGAGGGTGGGGCTCCGCCGAATGCCGGCGAGGCCGCCGGTCCGAGGGGGAGTGATCGCGCCCGTCGAGGCGAGGGAATGGGCGATGCGATCGATCGAGGCCGTCAGGCGTTGACCTTCGTGCGCGATACCGGCACAATTTCGCTTCTCAGCGCGCCCGTAGCTCAGCTGGATAGAGCACCAGGCTACGAACTTGGGGGTCGGAGGTTCGAATCCTTCCGGGCGCGCCATTTACCGAAAGCCGATGAACGCAAGTTCGTCGGCTTTTTTTCGTTCCGCAACCCTTCGATGCCATGGGAGACGATGGCTACACGCCTGCGCCGGCCGCATCGGCGGTGGCGACAGGTCGCATCGGTCCGATTCGAGCCGATTCGTGCCGATTCTCGTGCCTATTCGGGGAGTTTGGGGCGCGTCGATGCGATCGGCATGTCCGCGGACCGGCCCTCGAGCGCGGTCGCGAAGACCGCAGTCGGTCAGGGATCGCCGCCTTCCATTCGCCTGCGCAGCGACAGCGGACGCATATCGGTCCAGACCTCTTGGATGTGGGCGAGGCAGGACGCCTTATCGCCGCTGAAACCTTCGCGCTGCCAGCCGAGCGGGAGCTCGCGATGCGCCGGCCAGATCGAGTACTGCTCTTCGTGATTCACCACGACGGCGTAGATCGTGGTGTCTTCTTGATCGTCCCAAGCCATGGTGCGCGCTCCGTTTCGTCGTGTTCGGCGCAAAGGCCGCAAACCCGCGAGCGGCGCCATGCGACCCGCGTCGCCACATGCTACGCCTTTCGCGGCCGGCGATCAGTCGAGGAACTGCAAGCGCGCCAACTCGGCGTAGAGCCCGTCCTGCGCCAGCAATTCGTCGTGCGTGCCTTCGGCCACGATCCGGCCCTTGTCCATCACCACGATGCGGTCGGCCTTGAGCACGGTGGCGAGGCGATGCGCGATCACCAGCGTGGTGCGGCCGCGCATCAAATTCTCCAGCGCGTGCTGCACCGCGCGTTCGCTTTGCGCGTCCAGCGCGGACGTGGCCTCGTCCAGCAACAGCAGCGGCGCGTCCTTCAGCAGTGCGCGGGCGATGGCGATGCGCTGTTGCTGACCGCCGGACAGACGCACCCCGCGTTCGCCGAGTTCTTCGTCGTAGCCGTTCGGCAGTTCGCTCAGGAATTCGTGCGCTTCCGCTTGCTGCGCCGCGTGTTCGACCTCGGCGTCGCTCGCTTCCAGACGTCCGTAACGGATGTTGTTGCGTGCGCTGGTCGCGAACAGCGTGGGCTGCTGCGGCACCAGGGCGATGCGTTCGCGCAGCGCGGCCGGATCGACCTTGCGCAGATCGATGCCATCCACTTCGATGCGGCCGCTTTGCGGGTCGTAGAAACGCAGCAGCAAACCGAACACGGTGCTTTTGCCCGCGCCGGAGGGGCCGACCAGGGCGACGGTCTCGCCAGGGCGGATGCGCAGGGTGAAGTCGTCGAGCGCCGGCAGATCCGGGCGCGACGGATAATGAAACGTCACATCGTCCAACAGCAGTTCGCCGCGCAGCGGTTGCGGCAGCGGCAATGCAGATTCCGGCGCCACGATCAGCGGCCGCTCGTCCAGCAATTCGCCGATCCGGCTCATGCCGCCCGCGGCGCGCTGCAGATCGCTCCACACTTCCGCCAACGCGGCGACCGAGCCGCCGCCGATCAAGGCGTACAGCACGAACTGCGCGAGCATGCCCGGACTCATGCGTTTCGCGATGACATCGTGCGCGCCCATCCACAGCACCAGAACGATCGCGCCGAAGAACAGCATGATCGCCGCCGCGGTGGCGATCGCCTGCACGCTGATGCGTTTGCGCGCGGCGCGCACCGCGACTTGGATCGCGGCGGAAAAACGCCCGCGTTCGTACGGCTCGCGCGCATGCGCCTGCACGGTGCGCACCGCGCCGAGGGTTTCGCTGGCCAACGCGTTCGCATCGGCGAGACGGTCTTGGCTGTTGCGCGAGATTTTTTCCAAGGCGCGACCGGCCAACACCATCGGCGCGACCGCGAAGGGAATGCCGACGATCGCCCATAGCGCCAATCGCGGGCTGGTGAAGAACATCATCGACAGCGCGCCGACCGCGGTGATCGAACTGCGCAGCGCCACCGACATGCTGCTGCCGACCACCGAGCGCAGCAGTTCGGTGTCGGCGGTGAGTCGCGACACCAGTTCGCCGCTGCGCGTGCGTTCGTAGAAATCCGCATCGAGACCGATCAAATGGCCGTAGAACTGCTCGCGCAATTCCGAGACCACGCGTTCGCCCAGCAGCGAGACGAAGAAAAAGCGCAGCGCGGTGGCCAGCGCGAGCGCGACCGCCACCGCGAACAGCAGCAGAAACGCGCGGTCGATATCGCCCGCGTTGCCGCTGCGGAACCCTTCATCGATCATGGTTTTCGCGGCGGAGGGCAGGGTCAGGGTCGCGCTCGACGAGGCCGCCAACGCGGCGAGCCACGCGATGAACAACGCCAAGTGGCGCCGCACGAACGGCCACAAGGCGCGCAGGCTGCCGAGTTTGGCTTTGGGTTTATCCGATGAGCGCATGCGGTCCGGGACAGGTGGCGGTGATGGGGCCGAACCCGCGCCGACCCGCGGACATCGTGCGCGGCGTTCGCGAAGCGGACGGCGCACGCGACGCGCTGGGGAGCGAGGTCGAGATCGAGGGGCGGACGAAGGGCGGCGCCGATATCGCAACGAAGCGAACCGACGATGCTTCGCTGAGACCTTGGGCTTCGGTCACTCCTGCGTCGCCGATTCGAAACGTACCCGATCACGGGTGGCGTCGCGCAGCCGGGTTTTCAAGTCGGCGACGCGATCCTCGGGCAGCCGAAGCCGCAACCGGACGCCGTCGGCATCGAAGTCCTCGGCGAGTTTTTCCGCCTGTGTCGCCGCCACCAAAGCATGCAGACTGCCCAAATCGGCGAAATCGCAACGCACGGCGAGGTCCGCGGTGCGAATCAGCGGTTGTCGCTCGGCGCGGCGCAGGCATTCGGCCGCGGCGCCGCCGTAGGCGCGCACCAAACCGCCGGCGCCGAGCTTGATCCCGCCGA
>JADZBF010000283.1 GCA_020852215.1 Lysobacter sp.
CGCGCAGATTGATATTGCCGCTGCTCATGTCGATCTTCGCGCGCAAGGTGCGCGCGCCGTCCGGGAACTCGCCCGCGCGCATCCGCCGGAACAGATCGAGGTTCTCGTCCACGCTGCGCTCGCGATAAGGCGACGCGCGGCCGGGTTCGGTGAGCGTGCCGCGATAGGCGCGCACCTCGTCGGCGTTGAGGTCGCAGACGAAGGCGTCGCCCTGGCGGATCAGTTTCTCGGCCGCGAGGTAGAAGACATCGAAATAGTCCGAGGCGTGGCGCAGATTGGCCCAGTCGTAGCCCAGCCAGCGCACATCGTCCTGGATGGCGCGGACGTACTCGGGGTCTTCCTTCGCCGGATTGGTGTCGTCCAGGCGCAGGTTGCAGCGGCCGCCGAATTCCTGGGCGATGCCGAAGTCGGTCCAGATCGCCCGGGTGTGGCCCAGATGCCGGGAGCCGTTGGGTTCGGGCGGGAACCGTGTACGGATTTCGGCGTGTTTGCCGCTGGCGAGGTCGTCACGGACGATCTGGCGGATGAAGTCCTGGCGGCGCTCGGCGGTGCCCTCGGCAGGGACGCCGTCCATGGAAGAGTCGGGGTTCATTGTGACGATGGTCGTGAAAAACACCAGTTTAGCCGAGCCGGAGGGCGAGGCGGGGGTGCGACGGCGAAGCGTGTGGTGATACTGTGACGCGCTACGGTCGGGGAGAAAATGGCCCCGGCCGCCGGGGTGTTCAGGGGGGGCACGCCATTGCGACGACAACTGGGTCCACGAATCGATGCGCATGACGACCGTGCGAGGCGGCCGGCTGCGGGCGGCTGCGCGCCGGCCCGTGCGCGCTCGTGGGCCGGCGCCGGGCTGAGTCGATGAAGAAAAAGGCCGCCGGCGCGGAGAAGCTCGAACGGCACTGGTTCGCGATCGGCGGTATCGCCTTCTTGCCGCTGTTGCTCGCCTATTTGTTTCTCTCCGCGCTGCCGGAGCGGCCCGAGCCCGCGTCGATCGAAGTCGCGGTGGCGCCGATGGCCGCGCCGTCCGGATCGACCGCCGAGGTCAGCCGCGACGGCCACTCCTTGTTGTTGAAGGACGATGGCAGCACCGCCCAGGCGGAACTGCGCTTCACCATTCCCCGCGACGCGACCCAGGCGTCGCATTGGGTGCTCTGGGTACGACGCGTGCCGCTGCAAAGCCTGCGCTTGTCCGCGGGCGAGAACTGGCAGCCGGGCCCGCGCAGCTTTCTGCAGCCGGATGCCGAGGACGGCGTCTTGCCGGTCGGTTACTTATTTCGCTTGCCCAGCGTGTGGGAAGGCGATATCCGCGTCCAACTGGAAGCTTCGTCGCTGCGCAAATCCGCGCTGCATCCCGAGGTCGTGTCCGAAGCGGCCGCGATGGAATACATGCAGCGGGCGACGATGATCGTGATCGCCGCGTACGCGAGTCTGTTCACGCTGGCGCTGTTGTCGCTGGCGCTGTACTTCGCTTCCCGCGACATGACGTTTCTATCCTTCTTCGGTTTCTGCGCCGTCGGCCTGATGCAGATCGCCGCGCATAACGGCCATTTGTATCAACTCGACAGTCTGGGACTTTTCGCCGGGCTCGGCAGCGGCGGATTCGGCGCGATGTCGTTGATCTTCGAAGCGGCGGCGCTGCGCATCCTGCTGCGCTACACCGATTTGCCGAAGGCGCGGCAGGATTGGGCGCGCAAGATCAACGTCGGCACGATCGCGCTGTTGTTGCTGGCTTGCGCGCTGTTGGCTTGGGGCGCGAACGTCAGCCACCTCGCGACCGCGGCGTTGCCCGCCGTTTGGCTGGCCGGCGGTCTCGTCGGCCTGATGGTATTGCTGGATGCGTGGCGCCGACGCGTCACGATGGCCGCAGCGGTCATGTGCTCGTTGCTCGCGATCGCCGCCGCCGTCATCGTGTCCGAACTGACCGCGATCGGCGTCGTCCGAAGCACGCTGTTGACGCACTACGGTTATCAAGTCGCGATCGTATTGTGCGCGTTGATGCTGGCGGTCGGTTTGATCAGCCGCATCAGCAAATACCGCGAACAGCGCGACCGCGAACAGCGCGCGCGCGAGGAATCCGAGCGCAAGCTGTACCGCGAAGCGGTGCGTTCGGAATTGCTCAGCGCCCTGCAGATGAGTTTGCGCGGTTTGGACGAAGAAGAGGTTCAGCCCGCGGCGTATCGCTTGTTGCTCGAGCATTTGCACCGCATCGTGCCGACCAGTCTCGCGCTGGCGATGACCCGCGGCTACCTGGGCAGCGATGTGTTGATGTCGTGGCCGCCGGCAGCGCTCGAACGCATGTCCGAACAGGACCTTACGCGCCGGCAAACGCTGCGCCAGCAGTTGTCGGGCAGCATCGATCTGCAATACCCGGTGACCAAGCCCGGCGAAGCGATCGCGGTGGCGATGGAAGCGGCGGTGTCGATGCCGATTCGCGCGCCGGCGTGGGGCGCGCTGGTGCTCGAACGCGTCGGGGCGACCGCGTTTCATCCGGACGAATTGATCATCGCGCGGGATTTGGCCCGCATCACCGTGCAGCAGATCGAAGAGGCCGTGACCGCGCTGAAGCTGCGCCACACCGCCGAGGTCGACGCGCTGACCGGCAGCATGAATCGGCGCAGTATCGATCTATCGCTGTCGCGCACCTTCCAGCACGCGCATCGCAATCATCAGCCGCTGTCGGTGCTGTTCGTCGATATCGACCACTTCAAAACTTTCAACGATATGTTCGGTCACGCTTGCGGCGATTTTTGCCTGCGCGAGCTGGCGCGCGTGTTGAAGACCACGCTCAGCGTGGAGGATTTCCTCGGCCGTTACGGCGGCGAAGAGTTCGTGGTGATCTTGCCGGGACGGCAGACCGAGATGGCGCGTGCGGTCGCCGAAGAACTGCGTGTTGCGGTGGAAGCGTCGGAATTCCGATGGAACGAACGCACGTTGAGACTGACCGTGAGCATCGGCGTCGCCAGCCGGCTGGACGGCGAATCGCTGCCGCAACCGGCGCTGGAGCGCGCCGACCGCGCCTTGTACTCGGCCAAGCGCGCCGGCCGCAATCGCGTGCAGGTGGCGCCCGCGGTGTTCAAGCCGCGTTCGACCATGGCTGGAAGTTGAGCGGCTCGACGCAGATCAAGTTCTCCTGAACGATCGAACAGACCGGATCGATCGAACGGACGATGCGCGCAACCGGGTTCGCAGTCGTCGCCTCTTCGGTGGGTGCGTGTCGCGTTGCGGTCTTGATCCATGGCGATGCGCCCATATTCCCTAAGGCCTTCGGAGGATTTCGCGATGTTCGATCGATTATTCGGAATCGGCGCTGACAAGCAGCGTATGCCCGCGCCTGAGCGCGCATTGCCGGGTCGCGCGAACGCAATGCCGTTGCGCAATGCGCATCATGTCCACGGGCGCCCCTTGCGCGATGCGTTTCCGGGGTTATCGCGCGTCGGTTTCGCCATGGGCTGTTTTTGGGGCGCGGAGCGTGCGTTTTGGTCGTTGCCGGGCGTGTTCACCACGGCTGTCGGCTACGCCGGCGGTTACACGCCGAATCCGACGTACGCAGAGGTCTGCAGCGGCGAAACCGGGCATACCGAAGCGGTCCTGGTGGTTTACGACCCGGCCGAAATCGCCTTCGACGATTTGCTCAAAGCGTTTTGGGAACGCCACGACCCCACGCAAGGCATGCGCCAGGGCAACGATAGCGGCACCCAATACCGCTCGGCGATCCATTGCGAGACCGAGGCGCAATACGCCGCCGCGACCGCGTCGCGCGATGCCTTTCAGGCGCGTTTGCGCGCGGCCGGATACGCCGAGATCACGACCGAGATCCGCTACCCGGCGCCGACGTTCTACTACGCCGAAGACGAACATCAGCAATACCTGGCGAAACATCCCGACGGCTATTGCGGCCTCGGCGGCACCGGCGTGAGTTGCCCGATCGGCGCGTTCGCGCCCTGACAGGTTGTTGAACAACGATCTTCCTGATCGTTGTTCAAGTCGCGAGTCCGGCGCATGTCCGGACTCGCTCCCGACGAATCCATCGCTTACGCGCTCGCTTCGTCGTCGCAGCCATCCTTGGCTGCGTCAGCAGGCTGTTGTTCAACAGCCTGCTGACGCGCGCTGGCTTCGATCGCGATCCGCGGGCGCGCTCAGGGCAAGGCGTTCGCGGACTGCGGACTCGGATCGGTGTTCGTGCAGGTCTCGGCATCGTCGATCAGGCGCCGGTCGATGCGGCGCCGATCCAAATCGAAATAAGCGATGTCGGGGCACCAGCGCGTCGTCGTGCCGCGGCCGAGTTTGCGCAAGCGCATCGCATGCGAAGACGCGAGTCTGGCACCGCCTGCGCCGTCGTCGACGTAAACATCCACTTTGAGCGCTTCGCTCCACGGCGGTACGGTCTCGAAGTCGATCGCGTCCTCCGCGAGCGGCGCGAGTCGCAAACGTCCGCGCGCGTCGCGTTCGATCCGCGGCGCGAACGCGATCCCGCCATTTTCGTAGCTCGGTACGCTGTAGACGTAGCCGAGCTTGCCGCCGCGCGCCACCGGCATGAAATGGCTTTCTGCGCCGTCGATGCGCTCCAGTTCGCCGTCTTTCCAACGGTAGACATCGACGCCGTGCGAACAACAACTGCCGCGCCAGTAGTTGTAGACGAGGCGATGCGCGTCATCGAACATCGGCGAGGTGATGTCCTGCAGCGATGCGGGCGCATCGACGAAGCGGTCCAGCTTCGCGTCGAATAGCCAGGATTGATGCGGGATATTCGGCCCGGCGGGCAGCGTGAGCGCGATCGTCAGGTCCGGCTCGCCGTCGAAATTCATGTCCGCCCATTCCGGCAAGAACATGCCGCAGGTGCCCATCGAGTCGGTCTGCAGCGTTTGCCGCAGACGACCGTCGCGATAAACGCGGATCGCCGTGACCGCGGGCGATTTCGATTCGCAGTTGTCGTTCTCGTCGCCCGGCGGATGCTCGGCGAGCACGCGCAGTTCGTCGCCGAAATTCATGGGTTGCGATTCGGTCAACGCGATCGGCCAACGTCGTTTCCCGTCGGGGCTGCGCCATTCGCCCTGCCATCGGCCGCCTTGCGTTTCCAGTCGCCATCGTCCGGTGAGTGTGCTGCCGTCGCCGGCGCTGGGCACAGATTCTTCCAATTCGATCGCGTTCCCGGTCCAGCGTCCGCGCAATGCGATCGCGGGGCGTTCGGGATCGCAGCGGCCGTAGCAGTACTGCCCGCTCACGCGATCGCCGATGCGTTGCAACGCGACGATCTCGATGTTCTTTTCGCCTAAGGTGCCGACGAAACGGCCGCGCCAAACGATCAGTTCGATCGGTTCGGTGGGCTCGTGCGCATCGACCGCGGAAACCGAGCAACACAATGCCGCCAGCGCGACGCAAGCGACGGAGATCCGCACGCTCGCTACCGCGCGCATCAGCGTTTCGCGACGGCGCAGACGTAGACCACTTCGCAGGCGCCGCCGCCTTGGTCGTCGCGGGTGAGCGAACTGCGCCAACGCCAGCCGTCCTGCGCTTCGACCTGCACCAACCAGCCGTCGATACGGATGCGATCGTCGTCGTCGATGCTCTCCAGCGCATCCGCCACCGCTTCGTTCGACGGAATCATGTGCATGTTCGCGCTGCTGCGGACGATTTCGTCTTGCGGGATCGGCGCTTGATTCGACCAGCGGTACTGATACCAGCGTCCGGATTGTGAAATATCCAACTGCGACAGCACCGCGTCGTCGCGCATCCGTCCCCAACCCAAAGCCAAATCGATCGGCGCATACCGCGCTTCGCGGTCGCTGCCGTAACGCTTCGCCGACAACACGCGCGCATCGACACTGAAGCCGGCGAGCGGTGTGATCGTGGCGTCTCCATGCCGGAACGACCCCATGTCGCCGGGCGCGGCGCTCTGCACCGCGCCATCGCCGAAGGCGATATCGGCCGGCGGCGTGCAGCCGTTGGCGAGCACGGTCGGCGCGGCGGCGGCGCCGGCCGACGCTCCGGTCGCGACGCTCGCGGTCGCAGCGGTCGCGGTCGCAGAGCTTGATGCGCCCGACGCATCGCGCTGATGCGAAACGTAGAAGGAAATGCCCACCACAATCAGCAAAACGACAACGATCCAGCGCAACATAAGCGAGCCCAAAGAGAGTGCCGCGCGTAGTGTAGCGCCGCCGCGTCCGTCAGCGATGGGGTCCGATATGCGCGCCGGTGCCGGTCAGCCTATCGTCGATGCGGCTGAGAGGGCGGAAGGCGTAGTACGCGGCCATCGAATCGAAAATCACGTACGGCGTGCCGTCGTTCGCCCACACCTCGAGGTGCGTCTGTCGATAGGCGACATAAGCGCCGAGATAACCCGCACCGATCGCCAACAGCGCGCCGACCATCCGATTCCGTTGCCGGTTCTCGCCGGCGAGGCGCGTTTTCAAGCGAAGTCTTCCAGCAGCGTGCGGCGCGTGCGGTCCTCCGGTTCGACCCGCAGCGGCATTCGCGCATCGTCGATGCCGACGATCAAGGCCGCGCCCGCGCGCAATGCGTCGATTTGCGCAGGCTCGAACGCGAAGCGCAGAAAATGCACGGCCGAGGTTTTGTCGTCGGCGCTGCGCGACATGTCCTCGTCGGCGAAGGTCGTCGCGCGGCCATGCCCCGTCGCTTCGATGTAGACGCGATGCTCGATGCCGCCCAGGCGCGCCAGTTCGCGCGCGCGTTCTTCCATATCGGGATATTCCACCAGCATGGTGGCTTTCAGATCATGGCCGCTCGGGATCAGCGGATTGTAGGCGTCGAGTTCTTCCTGGATCGCCTCCGGCTCGAAGATGCGCTCGATGCGCAGCATTTCCTGGATTTGATACTGAATCGTCAGCCGGTCCTCGAACAACAGCGTGATATTCGGGCCGAGATGCAGCTTGCGCGCCTGCTTGTGCGCGAG
>JADZBF010000284.1 GCA_020852215.1 Lysobacter sp.
CGCCCAAGGGCCAACGGCGTCGCCATCGTCACGACCGTCACCCTCGTCACCGTCGCGGCCCGCGCGTGCAACACTTCGACCATGACCACACGCGCACCGAACCGGCGACGCGCACCGGCGACACCGCCGGCGGCGCGCGAGATCGAGATCGAACTCGGCACGCCCGCGTGCGTGCGCGGGCAGCCGGCGCGACACCAATCGCTGTGGTTGCTGTTGCGGCTGTGGCTGGCGGCGCAGTCGGGCGAGGGCTGGGTGCGCGAATCGCAGGTGCGCGAGCGTTTCCCGAACGCGCGCCATCTGCGGATGATCGTCAGCCGCGCGTTCGGCGATTTCGCGCAGTGGGGCCTGCGCGTGGGTTGGGGCACCGATCGCGAACGCGATCCGGATCTGTTGCCGCTGTCGGGGCGCAGCCGCGGCCCGTATTGGTTGGCGGACGGCGAAGCCGCGCGTTTGCGCTTGTGCCTGCACGGCGAGCCCACCGATGCGCAGGCGGTGGTCGCCTGGTTGGGCGCGACCGCCGGCCCGTCGCCGGCGGCGTCTCCGGAAGCGACCAGCCGCGCGTCGCCCGCGTACTGGCACGCCTGGGCCGGCGCGCGTCGCGACATGCTCGATGGCCGTTTGATTCTGGATCGAGAACACGGCGCCCTGGCCGGCTACCGACGCGCGCAGCATCTGACCGACGACCCCTGGCTGCAGGCGCTGGCGCTGCTGCAGCAAGCGATGGTGTGGCGCCGCGCCGGCAATGCCGACGCCGCGCGCGCGGTGCTGGCCGAACTCGACCGCCATTGGCACGACGAGCGCGCGCCGGAACACGCCTGGTTGGGCGCGATGGCGGCGATCGTCCGCGCCTGGTGCGCCTACGCCGGGCGCGATGCGCAGGCGGCGAAGCAAATCCTGCGGCAAGCGGCCGAAGACCCGCGCTGGGTCGGGCTGTTCCAGTACCACCCGCGGGTGCGCAGCGAACACGCCAACCTGCAGGCCTTGATCCACCGCGCGCTGGCGCTGGACGAGTCCGCCGCGCTGGCCGAACGCAGCGCCGCCGCCCGCCACGCCGTGCAGCACTATCGCGCCGCGCTGGCGCTGGCGAACGAGGCCGAGCTATTCGACGCCGCGGCCTCGACCGCGAGCAATCTCGGCTGGTCGCTGTGGCTGTTCCAGCGCTGTGGTCTGGACGTGCCCGGCGAGGACGGCGAACCGCTGCGCTGGATCGGTCTGGCGGCGTGGCTCAGCGACCGTCATGGCGTCGGCGGCGGTTGTTGGAACCTCATTTATCTGCTGCGGATGGCGCGGCGCAACGGCCCGGACACGCCGCATCCCACGCTGGAGGTCTTCCGTCGCTGGCCGGTGCTGTCGCCGGAAGCCTTCCGCGCGCTGATCGCACCGATGACCCTGCATGCGCAATGGCCGAGCTGGCGCGAATTGGCGGCATCGATGCAGGCCGATGTCGATGCCGGTCGCATGCAGATCGACGCGCTGCAGCGCGCGAACGTGCTGCTGGAAGCGGCGTGGTACGAAGCGCATGCCGGCGATCCGGCGCGCGCGGCGGATGCGGTGGAGCGCCTGCGCCGACGCTTGCGCGAGTTGACGCCGGCCGATCGCTTGTTTTTCCGCGATGCCTTGCGTCGCTTGCCGCAGGGCGTGGTCTGAACCGTTTCCCTCGCGCGCGTGCGACCCGAAGCGCGCCGCCGCATGTCCGCGTGTCCGCGTCCGCCGGTTCGCGTTAAGCTGCGGGTCCGTCTCGTCGCAGCCGCATCGCATGCGCGCGCGGCGCGAATTCGAATCCCATGACAACACGAGCGCCATGAGAACACCATGAGAACACTGATCCTGCTCCGTCATGCACACGCCGAACCCGCCAGCGCGGGGCAGTCGGATATCGACCGCGCGCTCTCGGCCGAGGGCTTGGCCGAGGCCGAAGCCGCGGGGCGTTGGTTGGCCGAACAGCGGCTGACGCCGGATCGCGTGCTGTGCTCGCCCGCGCGGCGCACGCGCGAAACCCTCGAAGCAGTGCTGCAAAGCGTGGGTTACGTCGAACAACGCCTGGTCGACGGCATCTACGAAGCGTCGCCGGGCGCGTTGGCCGCACTGGCCGACGAACATCCCGATGCCGAGCGGCTGATGTTGGTCGGGCATAACCCCGGCCTGGAACGTTTGGCGGCGCTGTTGCACAGCGGCCAGTCGGGCGATTACCGCGGCATGCCGCCCGGCGGCATCGTCGTGCTGCACGTCGGTACGGATGGCGGCATCGAACCGGGCAAGGCGACGCTCGCGGCGTTTTGGTGGCCGTGACGCAGAACCCGACGCATTCCCGTCTGCGAATTCCCGCGCATTGGCGCGCGGCGGCACCGTTCTGCGCCGTTCTGATCGCTTCGTTGTGCGCAGCGGCGCAATGCGGCGCCACCGAATTCGATCCCGCGCATACGCGGATCGGCTTCACGCTGAAAACGCGCTGGGGGCAATTGCTGCAAGGGCGTTTTCCGCGTTTCGACGGACGCATCGAAACCTTGAGCGACGGACGTTTTCGCACCCGCTTTCGGATGGACGCGCGCGCGGTCGAGATCGTCAATCACCCGAAGTACACCGGTTTCACCCGCGGCGAAGGCTTTTTCGAAGCGGAGCGCTTTCCCGACGTGGAATTCGTCTCCGACCCCTATGGCTCGGATCTGCTGCGCACGGGCGGTAAGCTCGCCGGCGAATTGCGCATCCGCGACGTGCGCCGACGCGAAACCTTCTTGATCGAACCGGCCGAGTGCGAACGCCCGGCGCTGGATTGCGATGTCGTCGCCGCGGGAACCGTGCGGCGTAGCGACTACGGCGTGGACCGATGGATTGTCGCGGTGTCGGATATCGTGCGTTTTCGCTTGCGTTTGCGCCGGCTCGAAGACGACGGAGCGGCGCCGTGAACGCGCTGCGGATCGCGGTCGTCGCGCTGTTGGCGCTCGCCAACGTCGCTTGCGCCACGCTGTCGGATCGAGACTACGCGCGAGCCGAGCGGATCGCCGTCTCGCTGCGCAGCACCGTGGTCGATTGCGCGCGCGAAGACGCCTGCGCCCGACCCTCGCCGTTGCGCGAATTGGGCGTGCGCGCGGCGGAGCAGGCCACCTATGACCGCGCGGTCGATCGATCGTCGTCGTCGAATGCGACGGCGCGCGATTCCGCGGAGTCGATCGCCTCGCCACCCAGCGCCCCGCAACGCGACGCGAAGGAAAGCGTCGAAGCCGAGCAACGCATCGACAGCGCGCCCGCGAACATCGCCGAGACTGCCGCCGCGAACGACAACGCGAACGAGATCGCGAGCGAAACGGCGAACGACACCGCGAACGACGCCCGCGACGCGGGATCGATCGGCGCGAAATCCGTCGCCGGTCCACCGCATTACGCGCTGATTCTGGATTACGGCCAGGACGCCTTGTTGGCGCGATTGGATTTGATTCGCGGCGCGCAGCGCAGCATCGATATCCAAACCTATATCTACGACGAAGACGACGCCGGGCGCCTGGTGCTGGACGAGTTGCTCACCGCCGCGCGGCGCGGCGTGAAAGTGCGTGTGCTGGTCGATCAACTCGCGGCGATGCGGCGCGTGGATACGCTCACCGCACTGTCGGCCGCGCACGTCAATTTCGAAATGCGCTTGTACAACCCGGTGCTGGGGCGCGCGCGTTTCAGTTATCCGATGTACGCCTTCGCGACGATCTGCTGTTTCCGCCGGCTCAACCAGCGGATGCACAACAAGCTGATGGTGGTGGACGATCTGGTCGCCATCACCGGCGGACGCAATTACCAGGACGACTATTACGACTGGAGCCCGAAATTCAATTTTCGCGACCGCGATTTGCTCATCGCCGGGCCGGTCGTGCCGCAGATGACGCGGAATTTCGAAGCGTATTGGATCGCACCGCTCAGCAAGCCGTTGACCCAGTTGTCGGATGTGGCGCGCATGTTGATGCGCGAGGGCGCGCCGCCGTTGCGGCACCCCGAGCCCGCGCAGCCGCGGCGCATCGAGGCGATCGGTCGCGACGCCGACGACGCCGAGTTGATCCGCACGCGATTGGTCGACGCCGCCATCTCAGTGCGCGGCGTGCGCTTCATCGCCGACTTGCCCGACAAGCATCACGAGATCGACGAAAACGGCGGCCCGCCGTCGGAGCAGATGCGCGACATGATCGAATCGGCGCGCAGCCGCGTACTGCTGCAAACGCCGTATCTGGTGCTGTCCGAACCCGCGCAGCGCATGTTCCGCCGGCTGCAGAAGCGCGAAAAGCCGCCGCGCGTGGTGGTGTCCACCAATAGCCTCGCGGCGACCGATGCGTTCATTCCGTATGCGTTGTCATACAAATACAAACGACGTTATCTGCGCGATTTCAAATTCGAGATCTAAGAATTCAAAACGTTTCCGCAGGATGCGCCGATCGACCTGGAAGCCACCGGCACCGTCGGTCTGCAATGGCGCGAGGACGGCAGCGCCTCGGTGTTCGGCAGCGGTCGCGGTTCTGGCGCGGGCGGCAGTCGTTCGCCGGATCGACCGACGCCGTTGGCGCGCGAGTATTCAGCGCTGCGCTATTCCAAACGCGGCGCCAACGAACGCGTGCCGCTGCTGCGCGGCGGCGTGCGTTTCGGATTGCACGCCAAATCGATGGTGATCGACGATCGCATCGGCGTGATCGGCACGCACAACTTCGATCCGCGCGGCGAGAACTACAACACCGAAGCGGCGTTGGCGATCGAAGACCCCGCGTTCGCGCAATTGCTCGCCGCCAGCATCGAACGCGATATCGCACCGGCCAACGCATGGATGATCGCGCGTCGCGACAAGGCGCGTTATTTCTCGGGCTTGGAATATTCGCTGGCGAAGATCACCGAGTACTTGCCGTTGTTCGATTTTTGGCCGATGCGTTACGCGACGAGTTACGAATTCGTGCCCGGCCCGGAATGCCCGGCGCCGATGTCGCCGCGCGATCCCGAATTCCGCCGCTGCTACGAACCTGTCGGCGATTTCCCGGAAGTGGATCCGCTCAAGCGCCCGCTGACCCGCATTTTCACGGCCTTCGGCGCCGGATTGGCCCCGATTCTGTAAAAACCCGGTCGGTATCAGCCATACGCGAGGCGTTTTGGCCTCGGATTCGCGCCCTTGGCGGCGTTTAAACCCGATTTAGACGACCGTTCGTCGGCTCGGAGCGAAGCTTTTTTTTGGCTAAATCAATAAAAATCAATCAGTTGCGAATGTGGCTCCGGTGGGGTGACTTCATGCATATGTGTTTCGGTATTTAGGTGTTGTACTTGACCAACACACCAAGTCACCAAGTCACTAACACTTCCGGAGCCCACCATGAAGACCACGACCGACACCACCCCGACCCCCGTCTCGCAGGCCTTGATCGACATCGTCGCCAACGCCCG
>JADZBF010000285.1 GCA_020852215.1 Lysobacter sp.
CGATGTCTCGCTGTATCCCGGCCAGAGCACCACCGGTCTGTGCCCGACCGTGCGGTTCTCCGGCGAGCCGGTGTATCTGCAGAGCGAGGCGCCCGATGCCGAGGAAATCGCGCAACGCGTCGAGACCTATTGGCGCCCGTATCACATTGCGCTGTGGGACGAACTCCAACGTTTGCGCACACGGCACGCGCGCGTGCTGCTCTGGGAAGGCCACTCGATTCGCGGCGAATTGCCGTTCTTGTTCGACGGGCGACTCCCCGATCTGAATCTCGGCACCGCCTCCGGCGGCAGTTGCGACGCCTCGGTACAGGCGCGGATCGAAACCGCGCTGCGGGCGCAAACCGCCTACGACTGGGTGGTCAACGGTCGCTTCAAAGGCGGCTACATCACGCGGCATTACGGCGCCCCGGACCGCGGCATCGATGCGGTGCAATTGGAGATCGCCCAACGCATCTACATGGACGAGGCCTCCGCCGCTTGGCGGGACGATCTCGCCGCGGGCGCGAGCCGTGCGATTCGCGGGTTGATGGTCGCGGCGCTGTCCGCCTAGCCCGAATTTTTGCGTGCCCTTGATCGCAGCGGGCACCGCCACGTATCGTAGCCGGTCGCTCCGCACCGTGCGCGAGGGGGCTTGATGGGTACGTTTCTCCAGATCATTGGCGGGCTGGCGCTCGCGTTCGTCCTGCTCATCGTCGCGGGCCTGTTCTACCTGCGCTGGCGGATCAAACGCTACGCCAACAGCGATGCCGCCAAATGGGCGCAGATCGGTCAAGCCGGCGTGGCCGCGCGCATCACGCTCAAGCCGCTGGACGAGCCGTTCCACCACCCCGAGCGGATCGAAAGCCTGATCGCCGAGATACAGGATCTGGGCTACCGCGAAGTCGGTCGCTACAGCGTGCCGGAAATGCCCACGCTGCAATTCTGGGCCGGTGCGCATCCGGAAGACGGCAGCGGCGCGACCGTGGTCGATCACGCGATGATCGCGCCGTTTTTCGAATTTTGTCTGGTGAGCGATAACGACGAGCGGCACACCCTCACCGTCACCACCAATCCCACGCACAACCCGGGCAATACCCGCACCGGCACCCGCATCATCGCCGACGGCGCCTTCACGCCGATGGCCGCGCGCTCGGAACTGTTGCGCACCGCCGCCGACGAGCCGTATCTGCGCTTCGACGCCGAGAATTTCGAATCGGTGTTCGTCGATCTCTACGCGCGGCAGATGGATTTCATCCTCGCCAAAGGCGGCCCGACCGAAGCGGATATGCGTCGCGAAGCCGCGCGCATGGCCGATTTGCCCGAGTTGGACGACGACCAGATGCAGATGGCCCTGCGTATGTCGCGCGCCAGTCATCAACAGGCGCTGGAGGACGCGATCATCGACCGTTTCCTCAAACGTTACGACCTGCCCGCGCACGAATGGGAGCGCTTGCGCGATCGCGTTATCGTGATCCACGACCGCATGAACGGCGAAGAGATTTGCGAACACGCATTGGGGCACGCGGGCGCCGAAATCGACGAAATCGAAGTCGAGCGCATCCTGCTGGTATCCGACTCGCGCACCGCCGCGTTCCACGCCTTGCAGGAACTGCTGCCGATGAGCGAACGATTCCGCCTGATCGGCCGCACCGACGAACCGGTGGGCGCAGCGCTGTACGAGCGGGTTTGAGCGACTTCGATCCGTCATTCCGGCGAACGCCGGAACCCAGCTTTTTTGCGCTTATTTAAAGAGATGTATGGACAGCCTTCGGTTGTCGAGAAGCAAGTCCAGCGTTCGCTGGCATAACGGGCGGAGATGACCGGCAGCGCTTTTTAGTCGTCAATACGAATCAGCGATTGCGATGGCGCAAAGAGATAGAAACTAGATCGAAGCCTTCAACTTCGATAGTCCACGCGTTTCCCGCGCCGCCACCACACATGCAGCGGCAACCCCGCCGCGACCAACACCGCCGCCCACGCCAGGGCTTCGACACCGGTGCCGATCAGCGCGTAGACGCTGTAAATCAGCGCGAGCGCCGCCACGACGCGACCGCGACGACCGAGCCGCAGCCACGCCGCGGTGCTGGCGACGTAAGGCAATAACGTCGCCGCGGTGGAGAGCAAAATCGAGAACGTATAAAGCGTCACCAGCGAATCGCTATAGTTCGCGACGACCAAAGCGCTGGCGAGCGCGGCGCCGAGAATCACGCCGAAGCGCGGCGTGCCGTTGTCGTCGAGCCGCGCGAAGGCCTGCGGAAATAATCCATCCTGCGCCGCGGCCATCGGCAATTGCGCCGACAGCAGCACCCAACCGTTGAGCGCGCCGATGCAGGAAATCGCCGCGACCGCCGCGATCGCCGCGGCCGCTTTATCGCCCCACAGCGCGCGCGCCGCATCGGCCATCGGCGCGGGCGAACTCGCCGCCGTCTCCGCGGGCAGTAAACCCAAGACGACGGTGCACGCAAGAATGGTCGCGACGCCGGCGAGCAAGGTGCCGATCATGGTCGCGCGCGGCACCGTGCGTTCGGCATCTTGGATGGCGCCGGACGGAATCGTCGCCGCCTCCAAGCCGAGAAACGCCCACAGCGTCAACGCGACCGTGGCCTGCACCGCATCGGCCCATTCCGAGGCCTGCGCCGCCGCGGGCAGCGGCGCGTGCAGCGTCGATGGTTCCAACCACCACACCGCGACGCCGCCGAACAACAACAGCGGCACCACTTTCAAGGCCGTGGTAACGATCTGCATGCGTCCGGCTTCGCGCACGCCGACGAGATTCACCGCCGCGCACACCCACAATGCGCCGAGCGCGCAGGCGGCGCCGCGGATCGGCGTGGCGGTGAGGCTGGGAAACAGCGCGCCGATGCTGGCCGCGAACGCTACCGCGATCGCCGCGTTCGCGCACCAGATCGAAATCCAATAGCTCCAGGCGATGGCGAAGCCGACGGTGTCGCCGAACGCTTCGCGCGCGTAGGTGTAGGGGCCGCCGCTGTTCGATGTGCGCCCGGCCAGGCGCGCGAAGGTGAGCGCGAGCAACAACGCGCCGCCGAGGGTGATCGCCCAGCCGTACAGACTTACGCCGCCGTAGGGCGCCAACGATGCGGGCAACAAAAACACGCCGCTGCCGATCATGTTGCCCGCGACCAAGGCGATCGCGGCCCACAGACCGAGCGGGCGGGCGCTCATGCGCGAAGTCGCCTCGCCGCGATGCCGGCGGTTCTCGTCACACCGACGCCTCGCGATAAGCGCGGCGCAACAATTCGTGGAAATGATGCACGGCGTTCTCGCGCAGCGGATTCAAACGGCCCGCGACATAGGAACCGGACGCGAGACCGCGCTGCACGTCTTCGCAAATCAGGAGGTCTTCTTTCTGCACCTCATCGCTGAAAGCGATATCGGCAGCGCGTCGCGCTTCGCCGGCCTCGCTGTCGTCGATGGCGTAATAGAAATCGAATTCGACGCGGCAGCGTTCCGCGCCGAGCGGCACCACGCGATTGGTCTGCAGTCGGCCCGGCAGGATATTCAACATCGTGTTCGGCCACAGCCAGTAGTAAAGCGCATCGCCGTTGCCGTAGAGATCGCTGGCGCTTTCCAACGGGCTGAACTGGAACGAATACCACTCGGCGGTTTCCGTCACGTAACTGCGGTAATCGAGCAAGCGATTCAACGCCGGATGCACATGCGGGACGTGATAGCCCTCGAGATAATTGTCGATGTAGCCCTTCCAGTTGCAGGCCACATCGTAGGCCGCGCGACGATGATGGCCATAGTCCGCGAGCCCGCGCGTATCGCCGATGCGGGCATCGATACCCGCGACGAAGGCCTCGAACGGCGGCGCCGTCGCTTCGTCCACCGCGGCGAACACCATGCCTTGCCAGATACGCACGGCCATCTGCGGCAAGCGAATCGTCGACGGATCGAAATCGATCGCATCCGCCATTTCGGTGGCGGTGCGCAGCGTGCCGTCGAGCGCGTAGGTCCAACCGTGATAGCGACAACGCAACGCCTTCGCGCCGCGCCCGTCGCAGTGCGCCAAGGGCCCCGCGCGATGACGACAGACGTTGTGCATCGCGCGGATCTCGCCGTCCGCCCCGCGCACCGCCAGCACCGGCAAACCGGCCAGATCGACCACGACGTGATCGCCCGCGTCCCGCAACTGACAGACATGCGCCACGTAATGCCAGCCGCGATCGAAAATCGCGCGCCGGTCCAACGCCACCGTCGCCGGATCGGCGTAGTAGCGCGCCGGCAGCGCGGTGGCGCGGTCGAGGGCTTGCGGGACGAGGTCGGCGGAGGCGAGCAGGGCGGTCATGCAGGGAGTATCGCGCAGGCGGCGACAAACG
>JADZBF010000286.1 GCA_020852215.1 Lysobacter sp.
GACGATCCGATGCGCTATGCGTGTCAAGCCAACGCGATTCTGGGCATCGGCGACGTTTATACGTGGTTCGACCTTGGCTTGCCGGGCGGGCGCGCCGGTAACGAAAACGTGCCGAACGCCGTGACCCTCGATACGACCGTCAACGTCGAAACCCGCATCGCCCAAATCTTCGCGATGGAAGGGTTTCCCGCGAACCACACGGGCAATTTGTTCAACGGCGGCAGATTGGATGCGCCTTATATCGCGTCGTTGGCTTACGACGCGCATACCCGCGATATTCGCCCCGTCGATTTGCCGGGGATGCAGACGATCTCGACGCATTGGGTGGACGTGCGCGAAGGTCAGCAATTGGAAGGGCGGGCGAATAATCCTTATTGGTTGGCGGCCAAGTACGGCGGCTTCAAAGTGCCCGTCGGCTTCGACCCCGACGTCAACGGCGTAACGCCCTTGGATCAAGCGTGGTGGAACGCGAGCAACGAAATCCTGACCGATCGCAGCGGCGTGCAATTTCCTCGCGCCGATAATTTCTACGTCGCGTCCGAAGCCGACAAGATGGTGGCGGGCTTGCGACGCGCCTTCCAGAACATCGTGCAAGAAGCGACCGCCTCGGGCAGTTCTCTGTCCTCCAATAGCACCGTGTTGCGCAACGGCACCAAGATCTACCAAGCGCAATACGTGACCGGTCGCTGGAGCGGCGATATCCTCGCCTATAACGTCGATCCGGTTTCCGGCAACTTGACTGAAGATTGGCGCGCCTCCACGAACGTTCCGGCGTGGGCTACGCGCAAGATTTTCGTCAACAGCGGTGGGTATCGCGCGTTCACTTACGGCAACCTCAACGGCGCGCACGCTACGGCGCTGGGGTCGCAGCAAGTCGTCGACTATCTGCGCGGCGAACGTGCCAACGAAACGCAGAACGGCCTGCTGCTGCGCTCGCGCGCCAGCCTGATCGGCGATATCGTCGATTCGCAGCCGATCTATGTCGGCGCGCCGAATGCGACCCTGTACACGGGTAAACTCTTCAACGGCGCCAGCGCTCATCCGGCTTACGCAGCGGCGCAGAGTACGCGTCGTTCCGTGGTCTATGTCGGCGCCAACGATGGCATGCTGCACGGCTTCGATGCGACGACGGGCGCGGAAACCTACGCGTTCGTGCCCTCGGCGGCGATCGCCAATTTGCGCGATTACAGCGACCCGGATTACATCCATCGCTATTACGTCGACGGCGAAATAACCGTCGCCGACGCCTATTTCGGTGGACGCTGGCGTTCGGTGTTGGTCGGCACCATGGGGCGCGGCGGGCGCGGCGTCTTTGCGCTCGATGTCACCGATCCGGACAACGTGGAATTCCTGTGGGAGAAAACGTCTTCCGATGTCTCCGCCATCGGCAACGTGATCGGCAAGCCGATCATCGCCCAAGTGGCCAACGGCGATTGGCGCGTGTTCGTCGGCAACGGACCGAACGGCAACGGCGATCGCGCGCAGTTGATCATGTTCGATCTGGACGATGGCGACGATGTCGTGGTCGATACCGGCGAAGGCAACGACAACGGCATGTTCGGCGTCAACGCATGGGCCAGCGGCCTCAGCGAATTCGTCGATACGATCTATGCCGGCGATCTGCGCGGCAATATGTGGAAGATCAAAGATCTGGACGGCTCGCCGTCGGTCCAGCGCTTCTTCAACGCCAACAGCGGCGGCATCGTCCGTCCGATCACGGTCACGCCGACGGTCGCGGTCAACCCGACCACGGCAGAGACGTGGGTGATGTTCGGCACCGGCAGTTATCTGACCTTGGCCGATCAAACCAATCGCGATCTGCAGCAATGGTTCGGTCTGGTCGACCGCGGTAGCGCCATCGCCGATCGCAGCGGACTGGAGCAGGTCGATATTCTCCAGCAGGGCACGTCCAGCGGGACATTGGTGCGCACCATCGAAACCACCGCGGCGCCGGGCGCCGACGGCTGGTACATCGACCTCATCGAACCGGGCGCCAGCGATACCGGCGAACGAATGGTCGTGCCGAACATTTTCCGAGGCGGCGCGTTGATCGGCGTGACCCGGATTCCCGACAACACGGTCACGGACCCCTGCAACGCGAGCGGCGCGACCGGCTTCATCATGGCGATCAATCCCTTCACCGGCGGTCGATTGGATACGCCTCCGTTCGATATCAACGGCGACGGCAACTTCGATTCGAACGATGGCCTCAACGGCACACCGGGCGCCGGCTTCGGCTTGGATGCGGGTACCTACAGTCCGTTGCTCATCAGCGACCGCTTCTATTTGAACGACCAAAACGCGAACATCACGCAGGGACGCGTGCCCTTCGGTACGCAACCGCCGATCCGCGTGTCTTGGCGCGAAATCATCAGGAACTGACCGCCATGACGATCCAGAAAAGAGCGCAACGCGCGCCGAAATCCCGGCAAACCGGCTTCACGCTGGTCGAAGTGTTGATCGTGTCGGTCATCATCGCGATTCTGACGATGATCGCTTACAGCAGTTATCAGGACTCGTTGGTGCGCACGCGCCGCAGTGCGGCGCAGGGCTGCTTGCTCGAGAATTCGCAGTTCATGGAACGCTTCTACACCACGAATCTGCGTTACGACCAAGACCGCAACGGTGTTGCGGTGCCGGCGCCGACCTGCACCGCCGGCAACGACGTCAATAACTTCTACGCCGTGACCTTCGCCGCCGCACCGACCGCCACGACGTTCAGCTTGCGGGCGGTGCCGGCGCCTGCTCAAGCGGCGAGAGACACCAAGTGCATGACGATGACCATCAATCAGACGGGCACCAAGACCGAATCCGGCACGGGCAGCGTGGACGATTGCTGGTAAAGAGCGCCGCGATTCAATGTTCCGCGTTCGACGAAAACGGCCCGCTCTGGCGGGCCGTTTTTTGTTGGGGGAGTAGGAATCGGCCGCGCCGCGCAAGAATCGGCATACGAGAACGCCGAACGCGCCGCCGCGCGCGAAGGAGGGCGAACGACCGGCTGTCGCTCTCATCGAACGCAAAGAAAACCCCGCAACTCGCATCGACGGGTTTCTCAGTATCTGGCGCCGCGCCGCGCGGGGATCGGTTTACGAGACCGCCGAACGCGCCGCCGCGCGCGGTAGCGATGAACGGCTGGCAAGAGGGTTCAGGCGCAGTGATCAGCTTCAAAGAAAAAACCCGCCACTCGCGTTGCGGGTTTTTCGGTATCTGGCGCCCGAAGTTGGACTCGAACCAACGACCCCCTGATTAACAGTCAAGTGCTCTAACCGGCTGAGCTATTCGGGCGGGGCTGCATATCCTAATGGGCGGACCGCGCGCGATCAAGCGTGGGGTGCGACGGACTCACCAGCCTTCGGTGCAGGCCACCGCGTCGCCGGCGCGGGCGGGCAGGGCGCGGAGTCGGCCGTTGTTGGCCAGGACCAGGCGGAGCGCGCGGGACGGGCCGCGGCGGTCGCACAAAGTGAAGGTGACGTTGGAGCCGGCGTTGCTGCCGTTGGGCTGCACGACCAGCCGCGGCCGGCCGCGTGTGCTGCGCAGGCGCACATCGCCGCTCAGTTCGGGTTGACGACGGATCGAGGGCTCATTGGGGCCGCGATTGCGGTCCCCGTTCATATCGATGAATGCGACCCAGCCGTCGCTCCAATCGATACCGCCCGCGCAATATTCGGTTTTCGCGCTGGGGCAAATCACCACATCGCGGCCGTTGACGGCGGCCTCGCGCATCGCGGCATAGAGGGTCATCGTCATCGCGCTGCGGGCCGAGGTCGCGTGGGCATGGGCCAGCGCCGCACGATAATTCGGTATGGCGAAGCCGAACACCAGCGCGGCGATGCTCATTCCGAGCAGGGCGTCCAGCAAGGTGAAGCCGCAGCGTCGGGCGAAACGCGGCGCGGAGCGGCGAGCGCGTGTCGGGCCAGCGAGCGAAATTGCGGGCGACGCGGTGGACGGTGCAGCGGACATGAGAGGCCTCGCGAGACGGCGGAAGGAGGACGCCAGTCTCCGTTCGCGCGCCGCTCGGCCCTATCGGAGAGTGGCGCGTCGCCGCGTAGGAAAAGCCCGATTCGCGCGTCGTCGTTTTCCGCCCGCGCGGACGTGCGCGACGTTCTACACTGTGCCGTTTCCGCCAGCCGTCTTCCCAACGCGCCGAACATGAATACCTTGCATCGAGAAACTTCGGACAGCGCCTTCCGTCTGGTCGCGCCGTACACGCCGGCCGGCGACCAGCCGCAGGCGATCGCGCGATTGATCGAGGGGTTCGAGAACGGTCTTGCGCGGCAGACCCTGCTCGGCGTGACCGGCTCGGGCAAAACCTACACCATCGCCAACGTGATCGAGGCGGTGCAGAAACCCACGCTGGTGATGGCGCACAACAAGACGCTCGCGGCGCAGTTGTACGGCGAATTCAAAGCGTTCTTTCCGGACAACGCGGTCGAATACTTCGTCAGTTATTACGATTACTACCAGCCGGAAGCCTACGTTCCGTCCAGCGACACTTACATCGAAAAGGACAGCTCGATCAACGAGCACATCGAGCAGATGCGCTTGTCGGCGACCAAAGCGCTGCTGGAGCGACGCGACGCGATCATCGTCTGCACGGTTTCGGCGATCTACGGCTTGTGCGATCCGAACGAATATT
This sequence comes from Lysobacter sp., assembly GCA_020852215.1. GTDB lineage: Bacteria > Pseudomonadota > Gammaproteobacteria > Xanthomonadales > Xanthomonadaceae > Lysobacter_I. The sequence continues at coordinate 4,637 of JADZBF010000286.1, forward strand.
TCCGCATGGTGCTGCATATGGTGCGCGGCGAGCGCATCGATCAACGCGAACTGATCCGTCGCCTCACCGAAATGCAATACACCCGCAACGATATGGAACTGCGGCGCGCGACCTATCGCGTCCGCGGCGAAGTGATCGACGTGCATCCGGCCGAATCCGATAACGAAGCGCTGCGGATCGAATTGTTCGACGGCGAGATCGAGCAATTGACGGTGTTCGACCCGCTGACCGGCGAGAGTTTGCGCAAAGTGCCGCGCTATACCATCTATCCGAAATCGCATTACGTCACCACGCGCCGCACGGTGTTGGAGGCGGTCGAGATGATCAAAGCGGAGCTGAAGCCGCGACTTGAACATTACTACGCGGTGGGCAAACTGCTGGAAGCGCAGCGTTTGGCGCAGCGCACGCAGTTCGATATCGAAATGATGGCCGAAGTGGGGTTCTGCACCGGCATCGAAAACTATTCGCGTCATCTCACAGGTCGGATGGAAGGCGAAGCGCCGCCGTGCTTGTTCGATTATTTGCCGCCGGATGCCTTGCTGGTGGTGGACGAATCGCACGTGACCGTGCCGCAAATCGGCGCGATGTACAAAGGCGACCGTTCGCGCAAGGAAACGCTGGTGGAATTCGGCTTTCGCTTACCGTCGGCGCTGGACAACCGGCCGCTGCGCTTCGAGGAATGGGAAGGCCGTGCGCCGCGCACTATTTTCGTGTCGGCCACGCCCAGCAAATACGAATTGGAAAAATCCGAGGGCCAAGTGGTCGAATTGGTGGTGCGCCCGACAGGTTTGATCGACCCGCTGGTGGAGATTCGCCCGGTCGGCACGCAGGTGGACGATCTGCTCGGCGAAATCCACGAACGCGTGGCGATGGGCGATCGCGTGCTCGTCACCACGTTGACCAAGCGCATGGCCGAGAACCTCACCGAATATCTCGGCGATCACAACGTCCGCGTGCGCTATCTGCACTCGGACATCGAAACCGTCGAGCGCGTGGAGATCGTGCGCGACCTGCGCCTGGGCGTGTTCGACGTGTTGGTCGGCATCAATCTGCTGCGCGAAGGCTTGGACATGCCGGAAGTGTCGCTGGTCGCGATTCTCGACGCGGACAAGGAAGGGTTCCTGCGTTCGGCCGGTTCGTTGATCCAGACCATCGGTCGCGCCGCGCGCAACGTACGCGGCAAGGCGATTCTGTACGCCGATGTCGTCACCCGTTCGATGCAGGCCGCGCTCGACGAAACCGGCCGCCGCCGCGAGAAACAGCTCGAATACAACGCGACCCATGGCATCGTGCCGACCTCGATCGTCCGTCAGGTGATGGATGTGATGGAAGGCGCGCGCGCCGATGTCGCGCCGGGCGACAAGAAAGGGCGCGGGCAGGGCGGCCGCGTGGCCGAAGCGCGCGAAGACTACGCGGCGCTCACGCCCGCGCAGGCGGCGGCGAAGATCGCGTCGCTCGAACAGGCGATGTACCGACACGCGCGCGATCTCGAATTCGAGGACGCCGCGCGGGTGCGCGACGAGATTCGTCGACTCAAGGAGTCGAGTCTGGGATGAGCGCGTCGCGGACAAGCGGCGCCGACACAGCGGCGGGCGAGACGCGCGAACGCTTTCCGCGCGCCGAGTGGATCGGCCTCGCTTGGCTGCTGGTCTATCTGCCGGCGTATCAAACGGCGTACGGCGTGCGCAATTTCCTGTTCCTGTGCAATATCGGCGTGATTCTGACCGCGGCGGGATTGATCGCGCGCAATCGCCTGCTCTTGTCGAGCCAAGCGGTGGCCGCGCCGGTGATCGCGTTGGCCTGGGCGCTCGATGTCGGCTGGAAGCTGGCGACCGGCGATTTTCTCTACGGCGCCACCGAGTACATGTGGGACACGGCGTCTCCGCTGTACGCGCGCCTGCTGTCGCTGTACCACCTCGGTTGGCCGCTGCTGTTGTGGTGGGTGCTGCGCCGTATCGGTTACGACCCGCGCGGCTGGCCGCTGCAGGCGGTCATAGCGGCCCTGGCGATGATCGCCGGGCGCTGGCTGGCGCCGGCGGCGGAGAACATCAATTTCGCCTGGACCGACCCGTTTTGGGGCCGCCAGCTCGGGCCCACGCCGGTGCATCTGCTGGTCTGCTGGGGCGTGTTGACGGTGGTGGCCTATGGAGGCACGCACGCGCTGTTGCGGCGGGCCTTCCCGCGGCCGAGATAAAGCGTCGATGCCCGGCGGCGCCGGTTCCGTCCCGTTGCGACTGGTGTTACCATAGCCGCCCTTTCGGGCAGCAGTATCGCTCGACGGGCGGTTAGCTCAGCGGTAGAGCACTACCTTGACATGGTAGGGGTCACAGGTTCGAACCCTGTACCGCCCACCAATTAAATCAACGGCTTAGGCCGTTTTTAATTACTCCAATTCCGACCAGTACGGAAAATATACGGAAAACCGCCCTGTAACAGGGGCGGTTTTTTGTTGGGTCACGCGCTAGGTGCGATCAGGTCCGCGCCCTCACTGCGCGCGCTGTTAACCCTGAGAAATGCCGGGTAGTGCGCAAGCGCAGCGTCTCCATCTCCGAGTGTGTTGAGCAGGACTGGTCCCATAAAGGGTGAATCTAGCGCGACGGATATCTGCATGGAGCGGACTTCCGAAATTGAACCAGCCACTAGTCATGCATGCTCCCGTTCTCATCTCGCGACAAGAAGTATTCGATTTTGGAATATTTTTTGTCACCCAACCATATTGGATTGATGACGACAATTTATGATCCCAGATACATCAAGCTCATTAAGCATCTGGAAAAGGTTCGCAAGGACGCAAAGATGTCGCAAGCCACGCTTGCGGCAGCGCTTGGCTTGGAACAGCCAATCATCTCCAAAGTAGAGAGCTTCGACCGTCGGATCGACATCATCGAGTTGCATGACTGGCTTACCGCCATCGGCTACAGCCACGAGAAGTTTTTGCAGGAAGTGGGCTGGATGGAAGAGGCAATAAACACTAGCCTCCCCGCCATTCCTGTACCAGGCAAAGCAGCGCAGACGACTAACGCAGCGGGAATGACCGGCACCACAATTGAAATGGCCTGGCAAGGACAGAGGCGGGAAGTATTTATCGAAGGTCTGCCAGTCGCCGGCTACCTTGCTCTCGAAAACGAAATTTCGAAAATCTACAAATCACTCAACACTGGAACTGGAGGCAAGAACCGTGAAGCAATTCTTGCAGCATTGACGCGGTCAATAGAAGGCTTTCCAGACGTAAACCCACGCGATCTTTACCACCACATCGTTTACAGGATTTATCTGCGTGACTACACCAAGACGCAGGCAGATCGTAGTTGGGTGCGCGCCGGAGGTGAAGCGTTCGAATTGTTCCTGCAAGGGCACTACAACCCGCTATTGAGCCCATATGATATTGAGCTGCAATGGCTTTCTAATGATGATCTGAGGAAGTCCGCACTAGAAGAAATGGGTATTCACGGTGAAGTTGGTGGTTCAAAACTGGATATCGCTTTATATGGGAAAGTGAGCTCGAAGCGTGTAATTTTCGGCGGTATCCATGCCAAGTTGTCACTTGCCGAACGCGTCTCTGATGACGTGCCGTGCAGCGTGGCGATGATGAAAAAGGGAATGGTGAGTTATCTGCTCACGTTGGACGCAAAATCATTTCCCCCTCCAACTGGTGACTTGATCAACAGAGGCGAGTTAGGGTCAATGTCAACACCTTCCGACAAGCGCAACTACATCGAGTTACACGGCTCTTTCGACGCTTGTTTTTCTTACAACCTCCGCACAATCCCGAGCAGCGGCACAACTGCCAGTGGACGAAAAATTTACGTGTCCACATTTAACCCTGCAGTGGATCCCCTGCCCGCGGAGATTGTCCGCGCTTGGAAGACCTTCCAAGCGAAAAAGAAGCAGCTAAGGCGGACGAGCGCTTGACGTTACTTAGCTTCTTGCCTTGTTGGCAGGAACAATCCAACGCCCGCCTCAATGCGGTTGTTGGCCGTTTCGGCGTTCGCCTTGTCGAGTTCAAAACCGATGAAATCGAACCCCAGTAACCTTGCAGCCAATCCAGTGGTGCCGCTTCCCATGAATGGATCGAGCACAATGCCAGTTTCTCGACCGCTGGCTTCGATGCACTTGATCGGGAGGTCTAGCGGAAAAGTGGAAGAGTGCGGTGTGCGGTTCATGTCGGGCTTGATATCCCAGACTGACGGCACAGGCGGGGTCACGCGAAACTCGTGTGCTTCCGATTTGGCAATGAGGTAAATGCCCTCATGCTTGCGATGGGGGCGGCGACAGCGACCTTCCGGCATTGCCTTGCTCTTTGCCCAGATCACTTCGCCGCGATAAAGATTTCCGCTATCGCACAACGCCATAATGACCCGGTGAGGCAGCATTAGCAGGTTGCCGTATTGAAGCCAGCCAGCCGCCTTGTCACTAAAGGCGCGACGACTGCCTCGGTTCTTGGTGTAGGCCGAATTTGTCGGGGGTAGCCCCGTACCTTCTGCACCCAAGGTGCTGTGAACATGATCCTCAAAGCGCCAGTTGATCGGCGTGTTGTAAGCGTCTCCGAGGTTCAACCACAACACTCCACTGGGCTTCAAAACGCGCACCACTTCAAGCAAGACTTCGGTCAGGTTAGTCACATAGTGGCGGGGATCGGCTTCGGAGCCAATTCCGCTATCTCCTCGCTGGCCCCAGTACGGTGGAGAAGTGACACAGATGTCCACCACATCGCTGGGCAATTTGCGTAATCCAGAAAGGCAGTCAATGTGTTGAACAGTGTTAAGGGGGGTCATAACAATCAGCGATAAGGCGTGGAGTACGATGCTGCCATTGTAATGTCTCATCGTCCGGGATGGCATGGAAAATCCTGATGTCTCGGGGCCTTTCTAGTTGCTTCTTCGGGTTCGATGGTTGCTCTAACTTCAGATGTTCCACTTCTTAGCGTGTAGTTGGCTCAGTTTCGGTACCGCCGCAAATGTGCGATTGATGCCGCCCGCCCCTCATCGGTTCTTGGCCCTGTATTTGCGCGGTTCGTTCGCGCAATGCAGCGCAGCGCCTTCCGTGGCGCATTGCGCATTGCGATTCACGCCGCCTGCGCTTCGACTTCCCGCGGTAACGCCTGCGCCGCGGTATTCGCCGGGCGCGCGTCTTCGCTCTCGATGCCGGTCGGTTTGCGCAGCACCGCCCAGAGGCAAAGTGCGATCGCGACGGTTTGGCTGATGCCGGAGACGACGAAGCGGTCCAGGCCGTCGTCGAGCGGCGTGCCCATGAACGGCACCACGGCGGCGAAGGCGAGCCATAGCAGCGCCATCTTGAACAGGCGGCCGCCTTTGAACGCGCCGCCCGCGGCGACGAGGCTCCACAGCCACAGCGGCGCGAACAGGCCGGTGTGATCGGGCAGGAAGGGGCTGCGGAACGCGGCCAGCGCGAGCAGCGCCGTCCACGTCATCGCCAATTCGTGACGCGACATCCGCGGCGCGCGACGCGCGGCCAAGGCGGTCAACGTGACGATGAACAACGTCCACACCCAGCCCACATGCCGGCTCAACGCCATGTCCATGCCGGGCACGCCCAAGGCCTTCAGCTTCAACACCACGCCGGGGACGGAATCATTGATCGCCGCGACCGGCGCCAACTGCGGAATTTCCAGGAACGCCCACGCTTCGCCGCTCGCCAGGCGCGGCAGGTGGAACTCGAACAGCGCGCGGAACGGATTTTCGCCCAACCACAGGAACGCGATGACGGTGTAGAGCGACGAGAAACCCAATGTCCAGAACAGCGCGCGCCAGCGCTTGGTGAGGATGAGATAGATGCCCAGCAGGCCCGGAAACAGTTTGAATACCGCGAATCCGAACAGCGCGCCGCCCAGGATCGGTTTGTTCCGCCAGAACAAGGCGAAGGCCATCAGCGACAAGGCGATCGCGGATAACTGGAAGTTACCCAACTGCAAGGTCAAGGCCGTCGGCGTGGCGATCCACACCGCGGGAATCAACAGCGCGGCGCGACGTCCGGCCGGCCCGCCGATCCATTTCGCGACGCCGAGCGCGCACAGCAGCACGATCAAGCCCTGCAGCGCGAACCACACGCCGCGCATCTGATCGAAATCGAGGCCGGCGGCGACGCCCAGCATCGGCAGAATCAAGAACTGCGGCAGATACAGATATTCGTCGATCTTGAAAATGCCGTAGAAGCCGGCGTAGTTCTCGCGGAGATAAACGTTCTTCACGTGCTGGTCGGCCAACTCCGCCGCATGCCAATAACCGGACATGCAACTGTGTCGGGTGTAGAACTGATCGAACCCGAACGCAGACGCCTGCTGCGCCTGCGGGTCGAGCATGAACCATGCGATGCCGACGGTGCGGCCCAGCGCCGCGACCGCGAGCAGCAGCCAGAAGAACGCGAGCAACGGGCGCTTCCGGCGCAGCGCGTCGATGCCCGGCGGCAAGCGTTTCGCGAGGACGAGGCAGCCGCAAACGGCGCCGACGGCCGCAAGCCCGATCGCGACGGCCGTAGGCAGGCCGAACGCGGCGAGCGCGGTGCTCGCCAATATCGCGATCAGCGTCGACAGCAGAGCGGCCGCGATCCAACGATCGAGAGACGGTGCGGTAGCGTGGCTCGTGTTCATGCGCGGACTCCTTGAATGCGTCGAAACGGATAGCGTCGGACGGAATGCATGCTGCGGAAACGGCGATCGATGGCGCAGGACGACGACCTCATGCCGCGAGACCGTGGACTTTGCCGGAAAACAGGAAGCGATCGAGCTCCTGGAAATCGTCGAACACGATGTCGGCGATTTGCGAGCTCGCATCGCCCGCGGCGCGGTCCACGCGCAGCAGCGTGGTCATGCCGAAACGGTTCGCGCCTTCCACATCGCAGCGTGGGCTGTCGCCGACCATCCAGATTTCATGCGGTTCGATGCCGAGTTTCTGGATCGCCAATTCGAACGGCGCGGGATCGGGTTTGTCGGCGCCGGCCTCTTCCGAAGTGACCACGTAATCGAAACAGTCGTCCAAGCCGAAGTAAACGATCTTGCGGAATTGGATCTGCGAGGTCAGGTCGGTGATGATCGCGGTGGCGATATCGCGATTGCGCAGATTCGTCAGCAGTTCGCGCACGCCCGGGTACAGCGAACAATGCGACAGAAACGTGCGCCAATAGGTTTGTTCGAGATCCAGCGTGATCAGCAACTGGGTCTTGCGCCCCAGGATCTCGATGCCACGTTGGAAATACAGCAAGCGGCTATGCGAACTGGCGCAGGCGCCGAGTTGCTTCTTCACGTCGCTGCGCGCCTGCGCGAATGCGCTGCGTACGCTTTCGAGATCGGCGCCGAGCAAACGCACCGCCTTCGCCTCGGTCGCCGCCGTGGCTTGCGCGTGCGGTTCCTCGTAGGCGTACAGCGTGTTGTCGGTGTCGAAAATGATCGCGCGCGGCGCGCGTAACGTTTTCGACGGATGTTGGACCACCATGTCAGCGTATCCTGTTCTTGAGGGATTCTTCGATCTGCAACAACACCATCAACTGCATGATCCCGGTCATGCCGTCTTCCCACTGCGGTCGGATATCAAGCATCTCTTGCAGGTTCGGCGCCAGCGACGCCGCGGCCAGCGCGATGTCTTCGGCCGACACATCGCCTTCGATCGTCATGCCGACCTCGTCGGAGTCTTCGGCCAGCTCGATATCCAAATGCAGGCCGCAGATGCCGATCAAAATCCGGGCGAGCCGCTCGTGATAGGTGCCGTTGCGGATTTGCGCCGAAAGTTTGAGCGGAATAGCGTGAGGCGATGCGGCGGATTCGAGCTGATGCTGATTGACCGGCCGCAATTTGAGTACCAAATCGGCCGCCGCGCGCTGCGGATGGATGTAGCGCTGCGAATCGATCGCGCGACGCTCCATCGAGCGCAGCACGGCTTCCATGGCATGCCCACGTTCGTTCACGTCGCGGTGAATCTTCCACGCGCGGCGCAAATCTTCGTCGATGTCCAGGAACACCGCGACATCGAAGCGCTTGCTCAAGCGCGGCATGCGCAGCGCGTGCAAGCCCGAGACCACGACGACATCGTTACGCTGCAGAATCACCGGCGCGAGGAAACGTCCGGCGGTGTGGTCGTAATGGCGGCAGACCACCGGCTTGCCGTCCATCAGCGCCAGCGCATCGCTGTTGAAACGCTGCAGATCATTTGCGCGCGGATTGAGGTGTGTCAAACCCTTCCACATCGGCGCAAAACGGTCCCAGACGTGATAATCGTCGCCGGACAGATGCACCACGGTATGCGAACCGAAAATGCCGGTCAGCGCGCGCGCCAGCGTGTCTTTGCCCGCGCCGGAATCGCCCGCGATGCCCAGCCGCAGCGGTTTCTGCGAAATCCGGAAATAATCGTTACGCGCCACTCGCTCGCGCAGCATCTGCAGAATCAGCACCACGCCGGTGGCGATCACCAACGTCATCCACAGCGAGGACAGATGCGGCGTCGCGGCGGCGGCGATGGGCGCGAGCGCTCCGGCGATATTCCAGCCGAACGGTTCGACCGTCGCGCCGGGCGAAATCACCACATGCATGCCGATCACCAGCGCCGAAAGCGCTGCGGTCAACAGAATCGCGCTGCGGTCGCCCTGCAATTGATGCGCGACCAGGAACGGCACCAGCCACAGATACCAGCCCGGCGGCGCTGGCGTGGTCATCACCACCAGGAAGAACGATAAGCCGGTCACGGCCAGCAACAGGTCGAAGCTGATGCGACGCAACCGCCAGACCGCGTACGCCGCGAGCAGATACAGCGTCGGCGTGAGATACAACTCCATCGTGTGGCCGAGCGGCAAGGCGAAATCGAAAATGCGCGAGGATTCCTGCGTGCCGAGCACCATGCGCAGAAAACCGGGCGACAACAGGCACAGCGCTTGCGGAATCAAGCCGATCGCCAAACCGATCGCGAACGGCATTTGCAGCGTGCGCAAACGCTTGTTGCGCCACAGATAAATCGCCAGGAACGGCACCGCCAGCAACATGCTGAACTTGGCCGAGAGCGACAAACCGAGCGCGAGACCGCTGGCGCGCGCGCGCAGATCGCGCAACAGCGTCAGCGAGGCCAGCAGCAGCGCGATGGGGATGATGTCGGTCTGACCGTTCCAGTACGTCACGTACAGCACGATCGGCGACCACCAGTACAGCCAGAGCAATTTGCGCGGCTGTTGCGGAAACAGGCGATTGAGCAGGAGCAGCGCGGCGAAATCGGCGAGCAGCAAACTGGCGCGGAAACCGACGGCGAGGAACGCCTCGTATCCGCTGGCGGCGCTCAGCAGCCAACCCAAGGCCAGCGTCGGCAAGTGCGCGATCAACATCACCGGGCCGTAGGGATACGCCAACGGCGTGCCGCCGTCGTCGAGGAAGGTCGTCCACGGATCGATCGACGGATGCGCGATCGCGTGTTCGACGAAGGGCACGAACCATGTTTGCTGGATTTGCGGCGCGAGGAAAGCGATCAACAGCAGGCGCAGCGCCAAACCGCCGAGAAATACGGGCGAGCGCCGAATCGATTTCGGCAACCCGATCTTCGAGGACAAGGATTCGATGCTCAACGCCACAGGTCGGGTTCCTTGGTGCAAACGGCGTCGGCGACGATGCCCTCGCGCGCCAACAGCGCGCGCAGGGCGGGAATTTCGGTCGCGGCGTCGCGCCCTTGCAACTCGGGAGAGACCAGACACAGCGCGAAGCCGGCCGCGTGCAGACGCTCGGCTTGCGCGCGATCCAGCGGGAAGCGCGTGAAGCAATCGACCCAGATCCAACGCACTTGCCCCGCCAGCGTCAACGCGGTATCGATCGATTCGAATTCGGACACGCGCACCGCGCAGCGCGATTCGCCCGCGCGCGCGGTGCGGATCAGAAACGGAAAGGACTGATCGAGGAAAAACCAGTCTTCGATTCCGCGCTCGCGCATCAGCGCGATCAAGCGTTGTTCGAGCCCTTCCTCTTTGACGTTGAGGATCAACAGGCGATGCCGGTAGTCGTCGAGCCAGCGCTCGAAATCCTCGCCGTCGACGAACGCGTCGTGATGCACGATCAAACGGTCGCCATGGCTGCGCAAATCGAGCTCGACCCCGTATTCGGTCGGCGTGGCGCGCAGTTCTTCGGCGCTGTTGCGGCGGTGGTGGACGAGGATCATGCGGTAGCTACCGGTGGCGGAGGCGGCGCGTCTTCGCGAGGGAGCTCGCGACGCAGACGCAGGCTGTAATCCACCGTGCGGCGGATGAAGCGCGCTTTCGCGCGCCAGTTCACGTTCCAGTGCGAGACGCCGTGCGCGCGTTCGCCGAAGCGCACCGGAAAACGGCGTACGCGCAGGCCGCGATGCAACGCTTCGTAGTACGCGTACAGATCGAGCGAGAAATCGTGCGGCGGCGAACGCCAGCGCGCATGGAAAGCGCGCGGGAACAGCGTCGGTTGCGCGTTGATGTCCCACAGCCGGCGACGCAGCAGGAACGTTTCGAACACGGACATGCCGATGGTGAACATCGTATCGGCCAGCGGCCGTCCGTAGCGGCTGCCTTTGACGAAGGCCCCATCGGACGCGCCTTCGAACAGTTCCAAACCGCGCAGGGCGTCGGCCGGGTCGGTCTGCATATCGGCGTGCGTCCAGCCGAGGATCTCGCCCTCGGCCGCAGCGAGC
>JADZBF010000287.1 GCA_020852215.1 Lysobacter sp.
CGGTATCGGCGTGAACCGCGACGGCGCGTTCGCCGACTACATCGCGATGCCATCGAGCACTCTGTGGCCGATTCCCGACCAGATCCCCAGCGACCTGGCCGCTTTCTTCGACCCCTACGGCAAGGCGGCGCACTGCGCGTTGGAGTTCGACGTGGTCGGCGAGGACGTCCTGATCACCGGCGCCGGCCCGATCGGCGTGATGGCCGCCGGCATCTGCAAGCACATTGGCGCCCGCAATATCGTCGTCACCGACGTGAACGACTATCGCCTCAAGCTCGCCGCCGACATGGGCGCCACACGCGTGGTGAACGTCAGCAAGAGCTCGCTGAAAGAAGTGATGTCCGACCTGCACATGGAAGGCTTCGACGTGGGCCTGGAGATGAGCGGCAATCCGCACGCCTTCAACGACATGCTCGATTGCATGTACCACGGCGGCAAGATCGCCCTGCTCGGCCTGCTGCCCAAGGGCGCGGGCGTGGACTGGGATCGCATCATCTTCAAGGGCCTGACCATTCACGGCATTTACGGCCGAAAGATGTACGAGACCTGGTACAAGATGACGCAATTGGTGTTGTCGGGTTTTCCGCTCGGCAAAGTGCTGAGCCATCAACTGCCGATCGACGAATTCCAGACCGGCTTCGATCTGATGGAATCCGGAAAGTCGGGCAAGGTGGTCTTGAGCTGGAACTGATTCCAACCGATTGGAGCCCGCAACCGATTGGGGCTCTTGACCGATTGGAGCTCGTGACCGATTGGGGCCGGCGACCGACAGGCGCGCGCGACGGGTCGCGAACGCATCGCCACAAAAAAAGCGCCCGAAGGCGCTTTTTTTGCGACCGGGCGCCGAAGCGCCCGAATCGGTCAGTGCAATCGACCGCTTGCGATCAACCGCCGACGGAGAAGGTCAACACGACCTTGTCTTCGGCGTTGTCTTTGCCGAACACGTCTTCGGCGTTGTTGTCGCTGCCGACGTAACCCAGACCGATGTTGACCGGCCCGAAGTCGCGGTTGGCGCCGATCGAATAGTCCAGATAGCCGTCTTCGGACGCCAGATCGTTGTCGAGCGTGGTGTAGCCGATGCCCGCGGTCAGATTGATGTCGTGGCCGACGTCCCAGCTACCGCCCATGCCCAGATACACGCTGTCGGTGCTGGTGTTCAGATAGTCGTTGGTGTAACCGAGGGTCGCGGTGTAGTTCTCGGCGAAGGTCAGCTTGCCGATCACTTCGTTGTACGCGTAATCCACGCCGTCGGGTTCGCCGACATAGTTGTAGCGGACCAATTGCACGTCGAGGTTGGTCGCGCCCAGATCGCCGTTCCAGCCGATGAACGTATCGATTTCGGCATCGGTGTCTTGGTCGGCAGCGCCGAAGTCCACGTTGGAGGCCCAGGCGCCGACGTAGAAACCGTTGGACCAGCTATAACCGGCGCCGGCCTGAATGGCCGCATGGTCGTCGGTCTGCGAAATGCCGCGGAACATGTATTCGGACGTGGCGGCGGCGTTCCAATTGAAGCCGGCGCTGTCTTCTTCCTGCGCCTGCGCGGCGAGCGGCATCAGCGCCAATAAAGCCAAAGTAATCAGTTGCTTACGCACTTTAACCTCCTAAATGTCGAAAGGATTCGGACGGTGACTCGGGGGGAGCGAGGGCAGATTAACTCATATTTAACCAATTGAGGCGGATTCTAGGCGGGATTGCGCTCAGTCGTTCATCTTAGGGGACGGTGGCCGTGGAGCGCGGGACCGGTTGTGAGTGCGGGAATCTGCCCTAATCAGTCGCATTTCGGGGCAAGTCCTGACAATTCCCCACCGATCCCGATCGCATGGGCGCGATACTGGCGTCCGGGGAATGCGCGAAGACAAGTAAATCGCAAGGCAAACGCATCGCGGATTTGTCCGGTGTCAAATATTTGGCATCGAATTTGCTTGTACTGTTTCGCAACGGCTAACACTCACTTGGGTTCGGAGGCGGTACGCAATGGCTTACACGGTAGCTTTGTGCGGGTTGACGGCCCGGGACTCGCGTCTGCTCGAGATCGTGATCAATCGCGCCGGAAGCGCCAAATTCGCCTTCCACGCGGTTCAGGCCGAAAACGCCCACGAACCGCGGGTCGCGATCGTCGACGCCAGCTCGCCGGTCTCGCTGACGCTGTATCACGAGTTGCGTCAGCGCCATCCGCAACTGATTTCGGTGACGATTTCCGATCACGGCCTGGCCGGGGACACCCGCTACCGGATCGAGCGCAAGTCGTTGTTTCTGCAGGTGATGAAAGTGCTGCAGGATCTCGCCGAACACGAGTTCACCGGCAGCAAAGTCAGCCACCACCCGGCGGCGGCGACCGCGCCGGCGGCGACGACCTCGGTGGCCGAATCGGTGTTCAATAAAACGATCGGGTCCGAACAGGCGGTGCAGCTCTCCGCCCTCGTGGTGGACGACAGCCTGACCGTGCGCGAGCAGTTGCGTCAGGCGCTGGATCGTTTGGGTATCACCTGCGATCAGGCCGATAGCGCCGAGGCGGCGATGGCGCTGCTCAAGCAGCGCAGCTACGACCTCGCGTTCCTTGACGTGGTGATGCCCGGCACCGACGGTTACGAGCTGTGCCGAAAGATCAAACACAACCCGTACACCCGGCTGATGCCCGTGCTGATGCTGACCAGCCGTTCCTCGCCCTTCGACCGCGCGCGCGGCGCCCTGTCGGGCTGCGACAGCTACCTCACCAAACCGATCACGTGGGAAACGTTCCGCCAAGCGGTGGATAAAGCCCTCTTGAAACACTTCCGCAACGACCGCGCGCAATTGCTCGCGCGCGGTTATCGGTCCTGATCCGATCATCTGACCTCATCGTACGACCTGGTCGTCCGAGCCGATCTCCCGATCCTATCGCTCGATCGCGACCGACCCGCCCCCGAATCCGTATCGCCCGCGCAAGACGCGCGCCCTGTTCGAAATCCATGGAGACGCACATGCCCAAAATCTTGATCTGCGACGATTCCGCCGCCGAACTGGCCAACCTTCGCAGCATCCTGACCGACGCCGGCTGGCATTCGGTCACCGCGTCCAATGGAGCGGAAGCCGTGCAAAAAGCGGCGGCCGAAAAACCTTCGTTGATTTTTCTCGACATCATCATGCCCGACATGGACGGTTACGAAGCCTGCCGCCAGTTGCAGTCCAACCCGGACACGAAGTCGATTCCGGTGGTGTTCGTCTCCAGCAAGAATCAGAAAGCGGACCATATCTGGGCCAAGATGCAGGGCGCGAAAGCGTTGATCGGCAAGCCGTATTCGTCCGACCAGATTCTCGACACGCTGAAAGCCTATAGCTGACCATGTCGGCGCCTGAGATCGACATCGCAACGCCCGACGTCCAAGCCGCGACCGACGTCGCTCGGATCGCGTTCCGGCCGCATCGAGCGCTGCCCTGGCTGGTTCTTCCGCAAGGGCTCGCGATGCAGGTGTTGATCGAAGCGCATGCCGTGCAGGTGCCGAACACGCGGCCTTGGTTTCGCGGCGTGGTCAGTCAGCGCGGCAACTTGATCCCGGTATTCGATTTGGCCGAGTGGGCCGGCTTGCCGCCCGAGCGCGCCGAACGGGAACAAATCGCCTCCGTGAATCTCGGCGCGCAAGCCTCCGCATGCGCGTTGGTGTGCAGCGAATCCCCGACCTTGACCCGCGCCTCGAGCGCCGCCGACGCGACATCGCGCCACGGCGCGTCGACGATGCCCGAAGCCGAC
>JADZBF010000288.1 GCA_020852215.1 Lysobacter sp.
TCTGTAACAGGGGCAAGTCTGGCTTAGGCGTTCAACTTGAAATTTCGCGCGGTCTTCGAGACCAACTTTGTCTTAATTATCCCTACCTTTTGAGCTTCTCCAAAGCAATACGTAGTGTTTTGCTTTCGCCCGAGCCGAACAATTCATGACCGATATCCACACCGACAAAATCCTCATCCTCGACTTCGGCGCGCAGTACACGCAGCTCATCGCGCGTCGCATCCGCGAGATCGGCGTGTATTGCGAAATCTGGGCGTGGGATCACGATCCGGCCGATATCGCCAGGTTCAACCCGAAAGGCATCATTCTGTCGGGCGGGCCGGAATCGACGACGGAAGCCGGTTCGCCGCGCGCGCCGCAGCAGGTGTACGACAGCGGTTTGCCGATTCTCGGCATCTGCTACGGCATGCAGACGATGGCGATGCAACTCGGCGGCCTGGTCGAAGGCGGGCATCATCGTGAATTCGGTTATGCCGAAGTGGACGTGCTTGGCGACGACAAACTGCTCGGCGCGTTGACCGATCATCCCGGCCGCGCGGGCCTCGACGTGTGGATGAGCCACGGCGACCGCGTCACGCAGATTCCCGACGGCTTCAAAATCACCGGCCGCACCGACAGCGTGCCGATCATCGCGATGGCCGACGAAGCGCGTCGCTGGTACGGCGTGCAGTTCCATCCCGAAGTCACGCACACGAAGCAGGGCGAGATGGTACTGCGTCGCTTCGTGCTGGACATCTGCGGTTGCCAGGCGCTGTGGACGGCGGCGAATATTATCGACGATCAGATCGCGCGCGTGCGCGCGCAGGTCGGCAGCGACGAGGTGATTCTCGGTCTGTCCGGCGGCGTCGATTCGTCCGTGGTCGCCGCGCTGCTGCATCGCGCGATCGGCGAACAACTCACTTGCGTCTTCGTCGACACCGGCCTGCTGCGCTGGAAGGAAGGCGACCAGGTGATGGCGATGTTCGCGGCGGCTGCAGAACAGGGCGGCATGGGCGTGAAAGTCGTGCGCGTCAACGCCGCAGACCGCTATTTCAAGGCTTTGGAAGGCGTGTCCGACCCGGAAGCGAAGCGCAAGATCATCGGCAACCTGTTCGTCGCGATCTTCGAAGAAGAATCGAACAAGCTGCGCAATGCCAAGTGGTTGGCGCAGGGCACGATCTACCCGGACGTGATCGAATCCGCCGGCAGCAAGACCGGCAAGGCGCACGTCATCAAGAGCCATCACAACGTCGGCGGCCTGCCCGAACACATGAAACTCGGCCTCGTCGAACCGCTGCGCGAATTGTTCAAGGACGAAGTCCGTCGCCTCGGCGTGGAACTCGGACTGCCGCGCGAGATGGTCTATCGCCATCCGTTCCCCGGCCCGGGCCTGGGCGTGCGCATCCTGGGCGAGGTGAAGCGCGAGTACGCCGAACTTCTGGCCAAGGCCGATGCGATTTTCATCGACGAGCTGCGCAAGTGGGGCTGGTACGACAAAACCTCGCAGGCGTTCGCGGTGTTTTTGCCGGTGAAATCGGTGGGCGTGGTCGGCGACGCCCGCGCCTACGAATGGGTGATCGCGCTGCGCGCCGTCGAAACCATCGACTTCATGACCGCGCACTGGGCGCATCTGCCCTACGACTTCCTCGACGAAGTCTCGCGCCGCATCATCAACGAACTGCGCGGCATCTCGCGTGTGGTCTACGACATCAGCGGAAAACCGCCGGCGACGATCGAGTGGGAGTGAGCCATCGCGAGGCGCGACTTCATCTGGGATCGAACCGTAGCCAGCGCATGAGGCGCCCCCGCCCCTCGGAGCAGACGAGCCAACGATCGTTGTCGTTGAAACCATGAAGCTCGGGGAATGCTGAGGGATCGCGAGCGCCCATCGTCAGAGTCGTGGCCGAATGCGTCGATGCCGAATCGAGCATGAGCCTGCTCAGCTTCTCTGCGCCATCCTCGAAGAACCATTCGTGCAATTCGACGAGGATGATCGCATTCGCGAATGCGCGGAAGGTCGCTTCGTGAAGCAGCTCGAATTCGCCGCCTTCCACGTCGACCAGCAGCACCGAGGCGTCGCGCACGGCGGCCGGGATGGCTTCGTGGAAATGTTTCTCCGCCATGCCTCGGATCTCGATCCTGTCCTGTACACCGTTGAGGATCGCGTTGCTGCGGATGACGGCCCGGCCGAGTTCGTTGGTTTCGTAGCAGATGGCGTTGCGGAAGAGGTCGGCTACCAGAACGCCCACACCGTAATAGCCGTCGGCCGCGCCCAGATCGATCAGGGTATCGTGGCCCGCCGGGATGTCGCGCAGCGACGACAGTACTTCCTGTTCGTACATGCCCAGCAGCATGCTGCCGCGGTCCGCGGAATTCCAGACATTGGCCGGCCCCAGCCGCAGCCCTGCGAACGGCCCATAGCGCACGGTCGCGTCGAACGCGTGGTCGAGGCGTTTCGACAGCCGGATCCTGTGTTTCCTGATTCGGCTGCCGATGCTGATTCCAAGCCTGTAACCGAGCCAGATCAGGTTGTATCGGAAGAAATTGGCGATCCTGGTCGAAACGGTGTCTTTGGCCGCGTGCACGTGCCGGTTCCTTGCGGTGTCTTCGATCTCGGCGGCGGTTCGCGCCCGTTTGCGTGAGGAGTATGTTGCGAGCCTCAGCACCCATACTCCAGTGTACTCATCGAGTATGTGAAGCGATACCTATCGTGCGTGCTCGCTGAACGGACGCATGAATCGCGCACGCTATGGTCATCGGCATCGCGGCGATCATGCGCGCGCGAGCTTTTGCAATGGCCTCAATGCGCACGTTCGGGCTTTCCGATCCGCCGATACAGCGTGCTGCGATTGACGCCCAGCAGCCGCGCGGCGCGCGCGACATTGCCGTCGCAGGCGGCGAGGGCGTCGCGCATCGCGGCTTCTTCCAGCGTATCGAGCGGCGCGACGCCGCCGTTCCACAGCGAAGGCGCGCTGGCGTCGCGAGATGCGGGTTGCAGGTCTTCGGGCAAATCGTCGAGACCGATGCGAGCGCCGTCGTCGCTCAACGCGATCAAGGTGCGCAGACAGGCGACCAATTGCCGCCAATTGCCGGGCCAGCGGTGCGCGGCCAGCGCCGACGCGGTTTCGGGCGCGAGCGTGCGCATGCCGGCCATATCGGACCACAGCGCCATCACGATATCGATGCGGTCGGTCGCCTCGCGCAGCGGTGTCAACCGCACGCGATGGTGCGCGACACGATAGAACAGATCGGCGCGGAAGCGACCGGCTTCCACGGCGGCGTCGAGATCGCAATGCGTCGCGCAGATCAGCGCGAAATCGAGCTTCACCGACTTACCGCCGCCGAGCGGCGAGAGTTCGCGTTCCTGCAACACGCGCAGCAAACGCGGCTGCAATGCCAGCGGCATATCGCCGATTTCGTCGAGGAACAGCACGCCGCCCTGTGCCTGACGCAGCAGCCCCGGGCTGCCTTGACGACGCGCGCCGGTGAACGCGCCTTCTTCGTAACCGAATAATTCCGCCTCGATCAAGCCTTCCGGCAGCGCCGCGCAATTCACCGCGACGAAGGGTTTGCCGGCGCGCGCGCAGCGCGCATGCAGCGCGCGCGCGAACACTTCCTTGCCCGTCCCGGTTTCGCCGTGGATCAAGACCGGAAGATCGGCATCCAGCACGCGACGCGCGCGTTCCAATGCGGTGGAAGCCGCGCCATCGAATAGCGGTGCGTCCTGCGCGCGTCGCGGCGATGCGGTATCGCGCGTGCGCGTCGCATCGATTGCCGTTGCTTGCCGTGCGGGTGCGACGGCACCGCGTTTGGCGTCGCCGTCCACGCGGCCGTACAACACGCGACCGCAGCGGTCGCGCAGCGCGCCTTCGCTGCGCAGGCGCGACAACGCGTCGTCGAACAGCATCTCGTAGCTGGCGCGGCCCAGATCGTCGCGTTCCAAACCGGCGAGCGCCAAGCCGTCACGATTGGCGGCGACCAATTTGCCGTTGCGGAAGGCGAGCAAGCCTTCGCGCGAAGAGCCGAGCAGGGCGGGGTCGCGGTGCAGGCGCAGCAGTTCGCAGCCGTCGATGCCGTCGTCGAAGAAACGATGCTCGATATTCGCCACCGCCATCCGCACCAAGCCCAGCGCATGCAAATGTTCGGCGCGCGAATCGCCGCTGATATCGAGCACGCCGATCAAGCGGCCATACGGGTCGTGGATCGGCGTGGCGGTGCAGGTGAGGATGCCGTGCGGCGCGCGATAGTGTTCGCTGCCGCGCACTTCCACCGCGCGACGCTCCACGATCGCCGTGCCGATCGCATTCGTGCCGACTTCGGTTTCGTTCCAGCACGTGCCCGGGCGCAGCGCGACGCGGCCGGCTTTGTCGAGAAAACGCGGATGGCCGGCGGCATCGAGAATCCAGCCGGTGTCGTCGGTCAGCACCACGATGCTGCCGCTGGCCTCCGCGTCGGTCGCCAGCGCCTCCAGTTCCGCACGCGCGAAGCGCCACAGCCGCTCATGACGGCCGCGCATTTCGCGCAGACGCGCTTCGGGCACCGGCTCGATCGACGGCGTGCGCTCTTCGGGCATGCCCAAGCGGCGGCAGCGCTGCCACGAACGCAAGATCGTCTGCGGCAAATCCGTCGCCGGCATGCTGCCGCGCTCGAAAAAGGCGCGGCGGGCTTGAGCGAGTTCCGACGTGGGACGCAGGCGGGGCATGGGCGGCTCCTGTGTCGCATCTTGCGACAGTCGCGGCGACGAGTGTTCCCATAAACAACACAGTCGCGGGCGTCGCGCAATGCCCGGATTTTGTGCGTCGCAGCATGCGACACGCCAAGCGATTGTGTTGTCGGGCTTTTATCGATTCCGCATCGCAGCATCGCGGGATTGGCACCGGGTTTGCAGAAGAACACAGCACACCCCACAGCACACCCCACCGCACACCCCATCGCTGGAGAGACGTAATGAACGCCCAAGTGAAACCCCCGATGCACGACCCTTCGCGCATTTTCAAAGCGCAGTACGGCAACTACATCGGCGGCCAGTGGCTCGCGCCCAAGAGCGGCGAGTATTTCGAGAACATCACCCCGATCACCGGCAAAGCCTTCACCCGCATTCCGCGCTCGAACAAGGACGACATCGAAGCCGCGCTCGACGCCGCGCATGCCGCGAAAGACGCCTGGGGCAAAAAATCCGCCACCGAACGCGCCAACATCCTCAACAAAATAGCCGATCGCATCGAGCAGAATCTCGAACTGCTGGCCCACGCCGAAACCTGGGACAACGGCAAACCGATCCGCGAGACGCTCAACGCCGACATCCCGTTGATGGCCGATCATTTCCGTTACTTCGCATCGGCCGTGCGCGTGCAAGAGGGCACCGTCGGCGAAATCGATCACGACACCATCGCCTATCACTTCCACGAACCGCTCGGCGTCGTCGGTCAAATCATTCCGTGGAATTTCCCGATGCTGATGGCCGCGTGGAAACTTGCCCCGGCGCTGGCCGCGGGCAACTGCGTGGTGCTGAAGCCGGCCGAACAAACCCCGGCCAGCATTCTGGTGCTGATGGAAATCATCGGCGATTTGCTGCCGCCGGGCGTGCTCAACGTGGTCAACGGCTTCGGCCTGGAAGCGGGCAAACCGCTGGCCAGCAGTCCGCGCATCGCCAAGATCGCGTTCACGGGCGAAACCACCACCGGCCGTTTGATCATGCAGTACGCCAGCCAGAATCTGATTCCGGTGACGCTGGAACTCGGCGGCAAATCGCCGAATATCTTCTTCGCCGACGTGATGGCCGAAGACGACGACTTCCTCGACAAAGCCGTCGAAGGTTTCGTGTTGTTCGCCTTCAACCAAGGCGAAGTCTGCACGTGCCCGTCGCGCGCGCTGATCCAGGAATCGATCTACGAGAAATTCATGGAGCGCGTGATCGCGCGCGTGGCCGCGATCGTGCAGGGCGATCCGCTCGATCCGAGCACAATGATCGGCGCGCAGGCCTCCGGCGAACAGTTGGAGAAGATCCTCAGCTACATCGACATCGGCAAGCAGGAAGGCGCGGAGGTGTTGATCGGCGGCGAGCGCAACCCGCTGAGCGGCGATTTGGCCGGCGGCTATTACGTCAAGCCGACGGTGTTCAAGGGCCACAACAAGATGCGGATTTTCCAGGAGGAAATCTTCGGACCGGTGGTGTCGGTCACGACCTTCAAGGACGAGGCCGAAGCGCTGGAAATCGCCAACGACACGCTGTACGGCCTGGGCGCGGGCGTGTGGAGCCGCGACGCCAGTCGTTTGTATCGCTTCGGCCGCGCGATTCAGGCCGGTCGCGTCTGGACCAACTGCTATCACGCCTATCCCGCGCATGCGGCGTTCGGCGGCTACAAGCAGTCGGGCATCGGTCGCGAAACGCATAAGATGATGCTCGACCATTACCAGCAGACGAAGAATCTGCTGGTGAGCTACTCGCCCAAGGCGCTCGGGTTCTTCTGACCGCCGCGGTCATCACGCCAATGCCGCGTCGCCGCCGGGTTCCGGCTCGGCGGCGACCGGGAGATGTCATGTCCGACGTACCGCTGCAAGTGATCGCCACGCTGCCGGCGCTGGCGCTGATCGACAA
>JADZBF010000289.1 GCA_020852215.1 Lysobacter sp.
GAGCCGACGACATCGCGAACCGACGCGAACGCCTGCGGGCCTTCGGTCTCGACCCATTCGCTGTGCGTCGAAACGCGAAAGGCCCGCGCAAGGCGGGCCTTTCGTGGTCGCGGCGGACTTGATTGCGACGGACGTGATCGCGGCCGACGTGCGGCGAACTCAGTGCTGATGGCCGCCGTCGCCATGCACGTGCCCGTGCGCGACTTCTTCTTCCGACGCGGCGCGCACATCGACGATCTCGATGTCGAAGTGCAGATCCTTGCCGGCCATCGGATGGTTCA
The DNA here is from genome assembly GCA_020852215.1 of Lysobacter sp. Lineage (GTDB taxonomy): Bacteria > Pseudomonadota > Gammaproteobacteria > Xanthomonadales > Xanthomonadaceae > Lysobacter_I. The sequence continues at coordinate 282 of JADZBF010000289.1, forward strand.
AATCCACATCCACCACGCTCATGCCCACTTTCTCGATGGTGACCGCGCGCGCGCCGACGTTGGTCTGCAGCACGACCTGCATGCCGGGCATCAGGCGCTGGTCGCCGAAATGCTTCTTCGCGATGCGCTGGGTCAGCCCTTCGCGGCGCTCGCCGTAGGCCTCGGCGGCCGGCACGTCGACGGCGAAGGTGTCGCCGGCTTCGCGGCCTTCCATCGCTTTCTCCAAGCCCGGGATGATGTTGTTGTGGCCGATCAGGATCGCCAGCGGTTCGCCGCCCTGCGAGCTTTCGGTGGCCGGCTGACCGACTTCGCCGACGGCGTAGTGGAAGCGAACAGCGCAGTCTTTTTCGATTTTCATACGGGTACTCGGGGAATCCAGACGGGTCGGGGCCGCAAGCGGCAATGGTGCCGGCTTGTCGGCGGAGGGCGGTGCGGCCAAGATGGCGGCCGTGACGATCGATCGACGAAAAACGGCCGGACATTATCCGCGCTCGCAGGCTCCGGCGCCATCCGCCGCGCGGCGTCTGGGCTGGGCCGCGACGCTGGCCTGCGCGCTCGTCGGCCTGTCCGGCTGCGGCGGCGGCGAAGCGGTGCGCGAACGGCCGCCGCAAACCTCGTCGATGTCGCGCGCTCCCGAGTCTCGGCCGCTGGTCGAACCCACCGACCCCGCCGCCGCGAATGCGGTGGTGATTCGCGCCATCGGGCTGGTCGGCACGCCGTATCGCTATGGCGGCAACACGCCCGACAGCGGCTTCGATTGCAGCGGTTTGGTGACCTACGTGTTCCGCGACATGCTGGATGTGCGGCTGCCGCGAACATCGCGCGAACTGGCGGCCATTCAAGGGCCGCGGATCGATCCGAACCGGCTGGCGGCCGCCGATCTGGTGTTCTTCGGCCGTCAGGGCGAGGTCGAGCACGTCGGCATCTATGTCGGGGAAGGCCGGTTCGTGCATGCGCCCAGAACCGGCGGCACCGTCCGGCTGGATCGGCTCGACGGCCCGTACTGGCGCGAACGGTATACGGGCGCGAAACGCGTCTTGATGTGACACTTTGCGGGGTCCGTCACAGTTTGCGGGGCGGGTCTAACGTTTTTTGAACTCGCCGACGGCAAAGGTCGGGCACTATCGCTCCTCGATTATTTGAGTATGTGACCGCTGCGTGACGACCCCAGCCCTTGGCTCCGGCCGCCCCTCCGCCACCTCCCGTCTTCTCGCCACCGCCGTTCTGGCCGTGGCCGCTTTGCCCGTTCTGGCCAGCAGCACCGCTATCGAGCTGCAGGACCCGACAGATTTCGCTCCCTCGCTGCTGACCCCGACGGCCGCCGACGAACGCGATGCCCTGCGTTTCGAAGCGATGTACGTCCGCGGCATGCGCAGCGTTTTCGACAGCGCCCCGGTCGGCATCGCCGCGCCGGTCGCCGACATCGCCGCGCCCAGAGGCGAAAGCCGCATCCAGCGCATGATCAACCGCGGCTTGGCCTTGCTCGGCACGCCCTACCGCTGGGGCGGTACCACCCCGGAACACGGTTTCGACTGCAGCGGTCTGGTCGGCTACGTCTATCGCAGCACCTTGGGCATCGAATTGCCGCGCATCTCGCGCGATATGGCGAACGTGGGCGAACTGATCCGCGACCGCAACGACCTGCGCCAGGGCGATCTGGTGTTCTTCAGCCGCCGCGGCGGCCGCGTCGATCACGTCGGCCTGTACCTGGGCGAAGGCAAGTTCCTGCACGCCCCGCGCACGGGCAAAGACGTGGAAATCAGCACGCTCGCCACCGGCTACTGGAGCAACCACTTCATGAAAGGTCGCCGCGTCGCGCCGGCCGATATGGCCGAAGCCGCGCCCGCCGACAACGGCGAGGAAATGGCGGTGGCGAAAATCGTGGAAACGCCCAGCGCCGAGGCCAAAACCCTCTGAGCGAAACCCAGGCGAGGCGACTCGCGACAGCGACCGCAAATACCGAGAGCCGCAGCGATGCGGCTCTTGTCGGTTGGGGCGTTAGACGGAATGCTTGGGTCGATGGCCGCCATCGCCATCGACGCGCCATGCGCGGCCCGGATGTTCAGAGACTTCGATGTTCAGAGACTTCGATGTTCAGAGACTTCGATGTTCAGAGACTTCGGTGTTCAGAGACTTCGGTGTTCAGCGGCCTCGAATCTTCAATCGCTCGGCGGCTGACGATACTGCGCCACCGTCTCTTCGATGTCCTTGCTCAACGCCATCACCCGCTGCGCGTATTCGGCCAGACGCCGCTGCTCGTCGTCGCGCGGCGTCCACGCGGGCACCGCGATCGGCTGGCCGGCCTCGTCCACCGCGACGAACACGATCACGCAATGCGTACACAACCGGTCCGCCGTTTCCTCCATGGGCGCACGCGCATGCACGTCGATCGCGAAATGCATGCTGGTGCTGCCGGTATGCACCAGGCGCGCGTTGATCCAGACCAAATCGCCGATGCGGATCGGCGCCACGAAGCGAATGCCGCCCACCGCCACCGTCACGCAGTAGCGCCCGCTCCACCCCACCGCCGCCGCGTAACCGGCCTGATCGATCCACTTCATCACCGCCCCGCCGTGCACCTTGCCGCCGTAGTTCACGTCTTCCGGCTCGGCCAGAAACCGCAGGGTCAATTCGCTTTGTCGTCCGCTCATGCGCAGGCTCCGAAATCTTGGCGAGGATTATGCGCCGAGCGCACGCTCGTGATGCAGGGAGTATCGTGCGCGACGAGCGACATCGGCAAGATAAGAAACAATGCGCGCCCGACGAACAATGCCGTCGAACTCATCGCAGCGATCTCTGCTGTTCGATCGATCACGGGGAGCATCATCGAACGCGCTGCCGCTCGGAAACCAGTGCACAGCACAAAAACCCGGTTGTCATCCCGAGCGCAGCGAGGGACCTGCTTCTGATTTCGTTTAGGGAAGGTCTGAATCATTCACTGCAGTCATCCCGGCGAAAGCCGGGATCCAGCCTTATCAATGGTTGACTGAAGAGCGGGGCCCCGGCTTTCGCCGGAGCGACGAGTTATTCAAACCTTCCATAGAAATTTCGCTCAGCTACTTCGCACAGACAAAACAGGTCCCTCGCTGCGCTCGGGATGACATGCGGTAAAGCGCTACGATTCGTACAACGCACGAAACGAAAAGCGGCATGAGCGAAACGAAGCATCGACGACGTCGAAGCCGCGCCTGCGGCCGACGACAATCAAACGTCGACGATTCATTAAGGGAAAGTGGTGGGTCGTGAAGGATTCGAACCGGCCCGCGTACGAAATGAAACGTCAATGACGTCGAAGCCGCGCCCGCGGCCGATAGAAATGACGCTTCGAGGATTCTTCAGTTAAGTGGTGGGTCGTGAAGGATTCGAACCGGCCCGCGAGCGAACCGAAACGTCGCTGATGTCAAAGCCGCGCCCGCGGCCGATAACAGCAAATCGATGTTGATCTACGTGTAAGTGGTGGGTCGTGA
>JADZBF010000290.1 GCA_020852215.1 Lysobacter sp.
CTGGTAGTGGACGCCGCGCAGGGCGTGGAAGCGCAGTCGGTGGCGAATTGCTATACCGCCGTCGAGCAGGGTCTGGAAGTGGTGCCGGTCCTCAACAAGATCGACCTGCCGACCGCCGACATCGCGCGCGCGAAGAGCGAAATCGAGGCGGTCATCGGCATCGACGCCGAGGATGCCGTGGCGATCAGCGCCAAAACCGGGCTGAATGTGGTCGACGTGCTGGAAGCCATCGTTCATCGCATTCCGCCGCCGAAGCCGCGCGACACCGACAAGTTGCAGGCGTTGATCATCGACTCGTGGTTCGACAATTACCTCGGCGTGGTCTCGCTGGTGCGGGTGATGCAGGGCCAGATCGTGCCCGGCACCAAGATTTTGGTGATGTCCACCGGCCGCACGCACCTGGTCGACAAGGTCGGCGTGTTCACGCCCAAGCGCAAAGAGCTGAAAAAACTGGGCGCGGGCGAAGTGGGTTGGATCAACGCCAGCATCAAGGATGTCCACGGCGCGCCGGTCGGCGATACGCTGACCCTCGCCAGCGATCCGGCCAAGTCGCCCTTGCCGGGTTTCCAGCAAATGCAGCCGCGCGTGTTCGCCGGTTTGTTCCCGGTGGACGCCGAGGACTATCCCGACCTGCGCGAAGCGCTGGAAAAACTGCAGCTCAACGACGCCGCGCTGCGCTTCGAGCCTGAAAGCTCCGAAGCCATGGGCTTCGGTTTCCGCTGCGGCTTTCTCGGCATGCTGCACATGGAGATCGTGCAGGAGCGCCTGGAGCGCGAATACAACCTCAATCTGATCACCACCGCGCCGACGGTGGTGTACGAAGTGCTGAAGACCGACGGCAGCGTGGTGTCGCTGGATAATCCTGCGAAATTGCCGCCGGTCAATCACATCGAGGAAGTGCGCGAGCCGATCATTCGCGCCAACATCCTCACGCCGCCGGACTACGTAGGCAATTGCATCACCCTCTGCGAGGAAAAGCGCGGCCGTCAGATCGGCATCACCTATCTGGGCAACCAAGTGCAGGTGAGCTACGAACTGCCGATGGCCGAAGTGGTGCTGGATTTCTTCGATAAGCTCAAGTCGGTGTCTCGCGGCTACGCTTCGCTGGATTACCATTTCCTGCGCTTCGACGCCGGCCCGTTCGTGCGCGTGGATACGCTGATCAACGGCGATCGCGTCGACGCGCTGTCGATCATCGTCCACCGTAGCCACGCCGACCGTCGCGGCCGCGAGTTGTGCGACAAGATGAAGGAGCTGATCCCGCGCCAGATGTTCGATGTCGCGATCCAATCCGCTATCGGTTCGCAGATCATCTCGCGCAGTACGGTCAAGGCGTTGCGCAAGAACGTGCTGGCGAAGTGCTACGGCGGCGACGTCTCGCGCAATCGCAAGCTGTTGGACAAGCAGAAAGAAGGCAAGAAGCGGATGAAGCAGGTCGGGCGGGTCGAAATCCCGCAAGAGGCCTTCCTCGCCGTGCTGCAAGTGGATAGCAAGTAGCCGGGAATCGGGAATGGGGAATCGTAAAAGCGAAAGCCGCTAGTTCGCCGTAGCGAGAATCCATGAGCCGTCGTTCCATTCTTCGCTTGCGCAGGCATATCGAGCCATCGCGGTTACGTTTCCCCATTCGTTGTTCTCGCTTTTGACGATTCCCCATTCCCGATTCCCGTTTTAAAGGAATACCCATGCGTTGGTTCGAAATCGCTCTGGTCTCCTTGACTTTCCTCACCGGCATCATCTGGATGCTGGACCGCTTGTTCTTCGCCAAGCGTCGTCGCGGCGCCGACGGTTTGCTCGACGAGAACAAAGAGCCGGTCGTGGTGGATTACGCGCGCGCGTTCTTCCCGGTGCTCGCGTTCGTGCTGATCCTGCGCAGCTTCATCGCCGAGCCGTTCAAGATTCCGTCCAGTTCGATGATGCCTTCGCTGCTGATCGGCGATTTCATCCTGGTCAACAAGTTCGCCTACGGCCTGCGTTTGCCGGTCACCAACGAGAAATTCGTCGAGCTCGGCGAACCCGCGCGCGGCGACGTGGTGGTGTTCCGCTTCCCCGGCCGCAGCGACAGCGACCCGAACAAGGGCGTGGATTACATCAAGCGCGTGATCGGCCTGCCGGGCGACACCGTGGCGTATCGCGAGAATAAGCTGACCGTCAACGGCACCGCCTACGCCTACGACACGGTTGGCGAGTACAAGGGCTTCGGGCCGGGGGTCGAGATGAATGGCGCCACCGAGTTTCTGGAGAAAATGCCGGGGCGTCCGCATGCCGTGCTGGAACTGTCGGACATGGCGCAGATCGACCCGGGCGAAGGCGAGTGGACCGTGCCCGAAGGCCAGTATCTGGTGATGGGGGATAACCGCGACCGCAGCGATGATGGTAGATTCTGGGGGTACCTGCCGGAGAAACAGCTTCGCGGCAAAGCCTTCCTGATCTGGCTGAACTGCAAGGGTTGGGGCTGTCGAGACAGCTTCGAGCCTTCGCGGATCGGCAATCGAATTCAGTAAGCCGCGCAGCGGTTCGCGCGCAGGGACCGACGTCACACATTCTTCTTTTGGGGGATCGCGTATGCGACGCAATCAATCCGGTATGACCCTCGTCAGCTTCGTCATCGTCATGGCGGTCGTGGGCTTTTTCGTCTTCATCGGCATGAAACTGTTTCCGATGTACAGCGAGTACTACTCGGTCCGCAGTTCGCTCAAGGCCTTGGCCGCGGAGCCCGACATCGCCACTCGCGATCCCGCGCAGATCAAAAGCGATCTGATCGACAAGCGCCTGTACGTGAACTACGTCACCAGCGTGAAGTCCGAAAACATCATCGTCGAACAGGTCAACGGCGGCGTGCAGGTGCGCGTCGACTACGAAGTGCGCAAACCGATGATCTACAACCTCGACGTGGTGGGCCGGTTCTCGGCGACGCAGATGCTCGGCGTCGGCGCGGTCGAGTGAGCGCGACGATTTGACTCCGAAAGGTCGGGGATCGTCGTCGACGTCGATCGGCGGCCACGCGTTCGCCGACCCGGCGCTGTTGGCGCAAGCTCTGACGCATCGCAGCGCGAGCCCGCATCACAACGAGCGCCTCGAATTCCTCGGCGATGCGCTGGTGGGCCTGTTGGTCGCCGAGGCGCTTTACCTGCGCTGGTCGAAAGCGGCCGAGGGCGAATTGACCCGGGCCCGCGCGGAATTGGTGCGCGAATCGGCGCTCGCCTCGGTGGCGCGCACGCTCGAACTCGGCGCGCGGATCGAACTGGGGCCGGGCGAAATGAAATCCGGCGGCCATCGCCGCGATTCGATACTGGCCGATGCCTTGGAAGCGGTGATCGGCGCGATCTATCTCGATGCCGGCTACGACGCGTGTCGCGACGTGGTGGTGCCGTGGTTCGCCGACGCCATCGAAGCGTTGCCGCCTTTGCACAAACTCGGCAAAGACGCGAAGACTCGGCTGCAGGAATGGCTGCAAGCGCGACAAGCGCCTCTGCCCGCGTACACATTATTGGCCGAGAGCGGTGAAGACCACGCCAAATCCTTCCGCATCGCCTGCGCCCTGAGCGAGCCGGCGATCGTGCGCGAAGGCGAGGGCGCATCGCGTCGCGCCGCCGAACAGGCCGCCGCCGAGGCGGTGTTGGCGACGCTCGAAAAGTAAGCCGCCCGCTTTCGGGCGGGATGGGCGATGCGCATCGTGCGATGCTGCGATGTCTGGCCTCGATCGAGGACCGCGCGCATCGCTTCGATCGAGGCCGACATGCATTTGTCCGGTCTGCGAAAGCAATTCCGTAACAATCCGTGATGGACAATCGTCTTCGCGGTGGCGCCGTCGCGGGTCATGCGACAGCGCTATCGAAGAATCGATTTGCAGCTCTTCGCTTGGACAGGGGCGGGCCGACTCCAGCAGGCTGTTGAAAACAGCCTGCTGGCGCAGCCAGGGATGGCTGCGACGACGAAGCGAGCGCATTAGCGATTGATTCGTCGGGAGCGCGTCCGGACATGCGACGGACGCGCGACTTGAAAAACGATCCGGAAGATCGTTTTTCAACAATCTGCTAAGGATGGAAACGACAATGTCGCGTATTTCTTTATCGCATTCGATGAATATCGTGTTGCTCGCGGCGGTCTTGGTGCTCGGATGGATGCTGTTCGCGCGTTCCGCGCCGCGCGACGAAGCGCTCGCTTCGACCGCCGCCGAGGACGGGGCATCTACCGCCGCATCGCCCGCATCCGCGCGCGCCGAATCCGATGTCGCCGATGCGATGGTCGCCATTTCGGCGCGTTTGGCCGCGATTGATGCGCGATTGTCCGCGATCGAACGCGGCGCGCCTGTATCGTCCACCGGCCCAACCGCGCATGCGTCAGCGCCGCCGTCGATCACGCCGCAAGCGGCCGTCGCCGCGGAGCGTCGCTTGAACGCCATGTTTCCCGATGGTCGCGTCGATCAAGAGGACATGCAACGCTTCCAGTTGACGCTCGCGAGCTTGCCGCCCGACGAACAACTCGCGCTCACCGCTTCGATGACGCAGGCGATCAACGCAGCCCGCATCAAGTTGCATAAATAGACTTCGCCGCATTCGATGCGCGTCGAGTCTTTTTGATCGCATCCGAACGCGCATTCGCGGCGCGGGTCGGTCGCTACGTCTTTTCCCCATCGCGGCAGAAGGAGATGCCGCTCTCGTGCCGAGCCCGCCCCCATCCCCCGGTACGACCCCGCGCGTTCGAGTCCGTTCCGACGGCCGACCGTCTCGTGCGCGCACCGTCGAACGCGCCCCGGAAGGGCGCGTCGACTTCAAACACGGATCGCATCTCGCGCTCCGCGAACTGCGATGCGCCGATATCGGCCGGCGGCGCATCGAAAAACTCAATCGAAAAAGGAGATGTCGATGAAACTCATGACGAAGACCGCGATGTTCGCGGTGTTGGCCGCGGCGGCCGCGACCGCATACGCGGGCACCCGCTCTCAGGTGCAGGTGCAGGTCAATACGACCGGCCGCTATGCATACGGTGCGATGGCCGATGCCCGCGGCTCGGCCGATGCGTACCAGCAGATCAGTTGCAACACCAACTCCAACAGCGGATCGTGCTACTTCGTGAATTCGACCGGCGCCAGCGGGTCCTGCTACACCACCAATCCGACGTTCATCGAACTGATCCGCAGCATCAGTAGCGAGTCCTATGTGTTCATCCAATGGAACGCGGACGCTACCTGCAGCTACGTGCTGGTTCAGAACGCCTCGTTCATGAAGCCGGGCGCCGTGTCCGGGTTCTGATCGACGCGTCGGTTCGCGGCGACTCCTCTTCGATTCCCCGTCGATTCCGGTCGCCGCCACGCACGCCCCGCTTCTGCGGGGCGTGCGCGTTATGGGGACGCGCTGCGCATCACGCGTTCGCCGCGAGTTGACCGTTCGCGCTGCGCTTTTCCGTGGAATGTGAGGCCCGCCGCCGATCCGCGGTCGCGGCCTCAAATAGGGGATCGCTCGCTATGTCACGTGTTTCGACGACGCTCAATGTCGCGCTCATCGCCGTGGTGCTCGCGCAGGCCTGGATGCTTCACGATCGCGAAGCGCCCGCTGCGGACGTGAAGAACCGCAGCGATCCCAACATCGCGAATGCGGCCTCGATGGAGACCGCAGCGGCGATTGGACCCGCAGCGGACGAGAGTCCGCTCGCGATGGCGGTCATGGATCGACTGCAGCGCATCGATGCACGTTTGGCCGCCTTGGAGCAGGCGACGCGCCCGCCGCCCGCAGCCGCAGCGCAGACCTCCAGCGCGCCCACCGATCGTCGAACGACGGCCGAAGCGGATCGCCGTCTCGCCGCATTGCTGCCCGTGCGCGAACTCGATCAGGACGGTTGGGTTCGCTGGCAAGCGTCGCTCGCCTCGATGCCGCCGGACGAACGACTGGCGCTGTCCACGGCGTTTTCGCGCGCCGTGAACGCAAACAAGATACGGCTGAAATTCTGAGCCGCCCGTTCGATCGCGTTCGCCATCGAGCGCGCCCACCATCGAACGCGCCCACCATCGAGCGCGTCCACCATCGAGCGCGTCCACCTTCGAACGAGGCGCGCATCGACGCGTTACGTACCGCCGACCGTTCGATATTCACCGCTGTTCGATCGCTACCGCAATTCGATTTCAACCCACCAGGAGAACACCTCGATGATGTCGAAAACTCTCGTTCGCGCCGCTGTTGCCGCGGCGCTCATTTCCAGTGCTTTTGCGGCCTCCGCAGGCTCAAGGGCGGTCTATCAAGCCTATTTCAACGACGCCCAGCGCTGGGCCAACGGCACCATGACCGATGCGCGCGGCTCGGCGGACAACTTTCAACTGATCGGTTGTTATCACAATTCCAGTTTCGCGGGCTGCTATGTCACCAACGCCGCCGGCCAAGGGCGCTCCTGCACCACCAACAACACCGCGCTGATCGACGTGATCCGCACGATCGGCCCGGAGTCCTATATCTATGTCCAATGGAACGCCGACGGCACCTGCAACTACGTGCTGGTGGAGAATTCGTCCCGCTTCAAGCCCGGCTCGGCTGCGGGTTTCTGAGAGAGTGTCGCGCCCGGGCGGTCGATGGCCCCGCCCGGGCTTACAATGCCGACATGACCGCATCCCCTTATCGCGCCGGCCACGTCGCCGTCCTCGGCCGGCCCAACGTCGGAAAATCCACTCTGATCAACGCGCTCGTCGGCACGAAGGTCAGCATCGTCTCGCCCAGGCCGCAGACCACGCGCCATCGTTTGCTCGGCATCGCCACCTTCCCCGAAGGCCAGTTGGTGCTGGTCGATACGCCGGGTATCCATGCCGACAAAGGCAAAGCCACCGCGTCGGCGATGCATCGCATGATGAATCGCGCCGCGCGCGGCGCGCTGGAAGGCGTGGACGCGGCGGTCCTGGTGGTGCGCGCCGGGCAGTGGAGCGACGAGGACACGCTGGCCTACACCGCGCTGAAAGACGCCGGTATTCCGGTGATGCTGGCGGTCAATCAAGTGGACCGCTACCCCGACAAAACCGCGCTGCTGCCGTATCTGAAGGACGCCGCGGACGGGCGCGAGTTCGCCAGCATCCATCCGATCTCCGCGCTCAAGCGCAGCGGCCTGCAGCCGCTGACGAAAGCGCTGATCGCGTCCATGCCCGAACAACCGGCGTTGTACGGCGAAGACGACATCACCGACCGCAGTCAGCGCTTTCTCGCCGGCGAATTGATCCGCGAACAACTGATGCGCCAGCTCGGCGCGGAGTTGCCGTACGCCACCACGGTGGAAATCGAACGTTTCGAGGAAGACGTTTCCTCGAAGAAGAAAGGCCACAGCGAACCCATGTTCCGCATCGGCGCGGTGATATGGGTGGAGCGCGACAGCCAGAAAGCCATCGTCATCGGCAAAGGCGGCGCCCGCTTGCGCGAAATCGGCACCAAGGCCCGGCAGCAGATGGAGCGCATGTTCGGCGTCAAAATCTTCCTCGAAACCTGGGTCCGCGTACGCGAGGGCTGGTCGGACGACGAGACAGCGTTGAAGGCGTTCGGGTATTCGGAGTAGCGAATTGTTGAGGTGTCAATGAATTACTTGGAGCAATTGGTTGCGGAATGGTACGAATACCAAGGCTACTTCGTGCGAAGAAACGTTAATGTAGGTAGGCGGCCAAATGGTGGTTGGGAGTGCGAGCTCGATGTGGTCGCATTTCATCCTGGGGAGAAACATCTCGTGCATATCGAGCCATCGATGGATGCAGATCCATGGGCTAAGCGAGAACAACGCTACGCCAAGAAATTCGAAGCGGGGCGAAAATACATTCCAAATCTATTTTCAGGCATAGAAATACCGGAAAAAATTGAACAAATTGCTCTGTTCGGACTGGGTAGTAAGGCGAATCATCCGGTGTTGGCGGGAGGTCATGTATGGCTGATTTCCGATCTTCTTGAACGTATTGTCGCTGTTCTGAAAGATCGTAAAGTTGAGCGTCAGGCTGTTCCAGAGCAATATCCATTGCTGAGGACCATGCAGTTTGCATGTCAGCATCGTGCTAGTTTGTTTGGTTCAGGTCGTTAGTTGAACGAGACATTACGCTAGTAGGTATGCGCTACACCGCCGAACTCGCCTTCGTTCTCCACGCGCGCGCTTGGCGCGAGACGAGCCTGTTGGTCGAAGTGCTGAGTC
>JADZBF010000291.1 GCA_020852215.1 Lysobacter sp.
CCTGCGTTTCGAGCGAACCGAACGGCCGCATGCGATCCGCGCGGCGCCCGACGTTACGCATGGGCTTTGGTTTGAGTTTCATGAAAAGCCTTGAAGCTCGCGACATAGCTATGCGACGCGGAGCCAGAGTCTTTGGCAAGAGAAAAGCACAATGAATGTGTATCGAATCGTGATAATGATGGCGATGTTGATCGTTGGCCTGTTGGCTTGTGGCTGTTCGGCAAAATTTCAGTACCGACAGGCGAGTAAGTTCGACTATCTTCTCAATCCGACTTGCTGGGCGCACAGTAGAGATATCGACGAAGAACATCCATGCGAAGATGCCGCGGCGAAACACGACTTGAAGGAATGTATGGATCTTCTCGCCGAAACGAGAAAGCCAGTCATGAGAGTTCATGAGAACGGTTTCGCGATTCGGGATTGCATGGAGAATAGAGGCTGGGTGAGAGGCGCTTACGTTTGGGTGATCGACTGATGCGAACCGTATGGATTCCATCCAATAAAGCTTGAGCGAATCGGGTCGAGTCAAATTTACCTAACCGGAGTCGAACCATGCAGGCATTCACCCGAAGCGGCGTATTGATTTACGCGAAGAATATGACTGCGATGTCGGCCTTCTACGAGACCGTGCTGGCGATGCGAATCGTCTCGGCCGACGGCGATCACCGCGTCCTCGCTTCCGATGATGCGCAAATCGTTCTTCACGCCATTCCGCCGCAGATCGCGGCCGACATCGCGATCGCCGTTCCGCCCGAGCCGCGCGAAGAGCAAGCCATCAAACCGATGTTCGCGGTCGCGAGCCTTGCGGACGCCGAGCGCGCGGCCGAACGCTGCGGCGGCCGCTTGATCGGTGCGGTGTGGGAGCTGTCGGGGCGACGCATTCGCGACGTTTGCGACCCGGAAGGCAATATCGTTCAACTGCTCGGCTAGGCGACGACCGCCGATGCGACGCATGAGCTCGAACCAGCGTTTCATGAAACGCCGTGAATGCCGCCGAAGTGAACATCGCGAGAGTCGCGCGCGCAGACGACTCGGACGGGAGCGAAATGAAAACCGTATTCCATCACGCAAGCCCATTCCTCACGGCCGCACTCGCGGCGACGTTTCTCCTGCCGCCTGCTGCATTCGCCCAACAATCCCCGGCGCAAGTCGTGGAGGCGTTCTATCGCTGGGAAATTCATCCCACGCCCTCCGAAATCGCCGGGCCGCGTTACGCGCCTGTGCGAAACTTGCTCGGCGAGGCGTTCCATCGGGCGCTGGAAGCGCAAAAAGCGTACGAAGCGACGTGCGCGAGATACACGCCGCCCGGCATCAAGCCGTACATGCTGGATCAAAGCATGTTCCACGCGTGGGCGGACGGCGCGAAGTCGCTGCACTCCGTCGTGCAAACTGTGCGCAGCGATTACGCGACGGTTGATGCGACGCTGGAATACGACGACACCCGGTGGACGGATCGCGTGATTCTTGGTCGCGAGGGCGGCCGTTGGGTGATCCTCGATATCCGCTGGCAGGGCGGCGGATCGGTGACGGAGAATCTGGTCGCGTTCGCGAGCGATCTCTGCGTGCCGTATTAGGCCGAAGGCGGGTAGCAGACGCCGCAGGCGGGTTGCGGTAGGCTAGCCCGCCCTCGAAACGCGCGAAGACCCGCCCATGTCGGACCCCACCACTCTTTTCATCGAAGCCATCGGCTGGCTCAGCGCGCTCTTGATCCTCAGCGCTTACGTGCTGTTGTCGACCGAACGCATCCAAAGCCAGTCGCGCACGTATCAGACGATGAACGTGATCGGCTCGGCCGGCTTCATCGTCAACAGCGGTTGGAACGGCGCGATTCCTTCCGCCGCGCTGAACGTGGTGTGGTGCGTGATCGGCGTGTATGCGCTGTGGAAAATCGCGAAGCGCGCATCGGCCGCAGCTGCCGCGTCGGCCGCCGTGAAGACGGAGTGATCCCGGATGAGCCGCACGCTGAAAATTCTGCTGATCGTCGCCGCGTCCTGCCTGTTGCTGCTGGCCGTGACCGTGTGGGCGTTTTTCCGCTACGTCGGCTCGCATAAGGACGAATGGCTGACCAAAGGCCGCGACACGATGCAGGAAGGCCGGGAGGCCGGACGCACCTTGCGCGATGTGGAATGCCTCGACAAAGCGGTCGCGATGCATCTCGAGGGCGACAGCGGTTTCGCCGGGCTGGGCGCGCGGCTATGGCTCAACGGCTGCCTGCAAACGGCGACGCCGACGGCCGAATTCTGCCGCGACGTGCCCGCCGCCGACGACATCGCCGGCAGTATCGGTTGGCAGATGACCGAGTGCGCGAAACACGGTTTGACCTCGAACTCGACCTGCGGCGGCACGATGAGCGAAGTACAGAAGCATTGCCAGGCGCGGCGCTCCGCGAACGGCGGTACCGCGACGACGCCATAATGCGTTCGTCGCCGTAACAAGCGTTGCGAGAAATACGATACGAAAGGGCGACGCTGAAAGACGGCGCTGACACACGACGTGAATCGGCGCCATGAACATGCGCCATGAGCAGGCGCCACGAACAATGCCGCCGCGTCTTCACTGCACCTGCGCGATCCAATCCTGCAGGTTGTAGTAGTTGCTGACGCGCGCGATCTTGCCGTCGCGCAAATCGAAGAACGCGCCGCCGGGCAGGACGTAACGCTGGCCTCGCGCCGGCGGCAGGCCTTCATCGTCGACGAGATATTCGCCGTGCACGACATACTCCGCCGCCGCGCGCGTGCCGTCTTGCGACGCCAGTACGACGATATCGCGCAGTTGCTCGCGGTAGCTGCGCTCCATACGCGCCAAAAACGCCGCGAACGCATCGCGACCGTTTTCGCGCGCGCCTTGGTTGAGATCGTGGGCCACGTCATCGGCCAGCATGGCGAGCATGCCGTTCCAATCGCCGCGATTGAACGCCGCGTAATACTCCAGAACGAGCGTGGTGGCGCGATCGTGCGCACGGGTGCCGTCGATGATCATGCGGATTCTCCTGTAACCGAGTATTGCCGAACCGCGAGGGCGGCTTATGCGGGCGGCACGAACAGATCGCGGTGGAAAAAATACACTTCGTTGAGCAGGAACCGCCACCGCGTGGCGAAACTGCGGTAACGCGTGGTCGGCGTGGGCGAACCCACGCAGGCGATGCCGATCTCTTCGCACAGCCGCAAGGCGCGCGACATATGCAGCGGGTCGCTGACGACGATGGCGCTGCGCAGCGTGCGCGCGCGCATCAACGCTGCGGCTTCGTCCAAATTTTCGCGGGTGTTGCGCGATGTGGTTTCGATCAGGATCGCGCGCGCGGGCACGCCTTCGCGCATCGCGTAGCGACGACCGACCTGCGACTCGGCGAAACGCGCGCCCTGACCGCCGTAACCGCCGGTGAAGATCAGATTCGGCGCCAGGCCGCGACGATACAGCGCGACGCCGTGGCGGATGCGCTCCTCGAACACGGGCGAAGGGCGCGCATCGTACGCGGCGGCGCCCAGCACGATGATGGCATCGGCGGCCGCGGCATCGTCGCGTTGGCCGATATAGGCGATGTAGATCGCGACGCCGATCAGCCACAACAGCGCGAGCAACGCGACGCGCCACAGCAACCGCAATAAGCGGGCGAAAAACCCGCCGCGTTTGCGCGCGCGACGACGCTTGCGGCTGTCGGGCAACCTCATCAGCAGGCTGCCGCGGTTCATGCGCGCATCCGCCACGGCAGGGCGTCGAGATCGACGTTGCCGCCCGACAGCACGATACCGACGCGTTTGCCGGCGAAGCGCACGGGCTGGGCGAGCACGGCCGCCAGACCAATCGCGCCGGAGGGTTCGACCACGAGTTTCAAGCGCTCCCACAGCAGCCGCATCGCGGCGACGGTCTGCGCATCGTCGGCCAGCAGAATGCCGTCGGCGTGGCGCTGCAACAGCGCGAGCGTGCGTGGCGCGAGTTGGCCGCGCAATCCGTCGCAGACGGTGTCGGCGACGCGATCGACGATGCAATGGCCCGCTTGCAGCGAGGCGTGCGCATCGGCGGCGCCGGTCGGTTCCGCGCCCCACACCGCCATCTCGGGGCGCAGCGCGCGCCCGGTGAGGGCGGTACCGGAAAGCAAACCGCCGCCGCCGACCGGCACGACGATCGCATCCAGATCCTCGCGTTCGCGCAACAGTTCCAATGCGGCCGTGCCTTGCCCGGCGATCACATGGACGTTATCGAAGGGATGGATCAACACCGCGCCGGTCTCGGCGATCAAGGCTTCGGTCGCCGCATTGCGCGCGGCCATCGTCGGCGCGCAGCGCACGATCGTCGCGCCCGCATCGGCGATGGCCGCGAGTTTCACCGCGGGAGCGCCCTCGGGCACGACGACGGTCAGCGCGATGCCGCGCAGCTTGCAGGCCAAGGCCAGCGCCGCGCCGTGATTGCCCGAGCTTTGCGTGACCGCGCCGCGCGCCGCGTCGGCATCGCTCAAGGCGAAGACCGCATTGCAGGCGCCGCGGAATTTGAACGCACCGACGCGCTGCAGGTTCTCGCATTTGAAAAACACTTCGCAGCCGGCCAGCGCATCCAGCGAATGCGCGCGCAGCACCGGGGTGACGTGCGCGTGCGGCGCGATTCGAGCCGCCGCAGCGAGCACATCGACGAAGGCGGGCAGCGCGGGCAACGGCGTTCGCATGCGCAATATCGTAACAGCCGCAATATCGGAAGAGCCGCAATATCGGAACAGCCGTAATATCGTAAGAGCCGCGCTATCGTCACTGCCGACGACTTCGCGCCGCCGCCGCGGCTGTCCCGAGGTGGGTGGGACGCCGGCGAGAGGGCTTCCCGCCGCCGGTGCGCGTCTTAAGTGGGGATTCAACGCCCGGGGCGGATGCTGCGCGGAAGGACGGAACGCCCGAGCGCTACAATCCGGACATCATGGCGCTACCGGGATTTCCGCGTCGCAGACATCAACCGCAAAGCAGGGGTGCGTCATGTTCGGTCGAATCTCCAAAACAGTCGTTCTCGCGATCGGGCTCGGCGCCGGCCTCAGCGGATGCGTCACCGTGTACGAATACGGCGGCGATGCCTACGAAGACGGCTACTACGTCGAGCCGTCGATCGATCGCTACGATTATGGTTACGACTACGGCAATGCGTACGGCCCCTTCTACGGCCGTTATTACAGCCCGTACTACGACGGCTTCGGCTACCGCAGCCACGGCAGTTGGTTCGGCAACATCGGTTACAGCTTCGGCGACGGCGCTTTCGGCGCGTACGGTTTTCCGTATTGGTATTTCGGATACGGCTACGGTTACGGCCATGGCTATCCCTACGACCGGTATTACCATCGCCCATATCGCGGCAATTACGGTAACCACGGCAACCCCGGCGGTCATCGTCCGCCTTCGCACCGCCCGCCCGGCGGCGAACATCGTCCGCCGCAGCAACGTCCGCCGGGCGAACACCGCCCGCCGCGCGTGGTCGACCGCGAAACGCCGCCGTGGCGGCGTCTGCAGGACGTCGCCCGCCCCGCGCCAGAGACCAACAGCGCACCGCGAATGCTGAACGGCTCGATGCCGCGCGTTCGCCCGCAACCGGCGACGCAGGCGCGTCCATATGCGGCGACGACATCGCCATCGCAAACCGGTACTCCGTCGCAAAATTCATCGCCGCCTCCGCCGCGGCCGACGCCGATGCAGCCGCGACGTTTCGAGCAACGTCAGGATTCGCCCGCGTACTCGCCACCGCCTGCGCCATCGCCGCCGCGCAGAGAGCGACCGAATGCGTCAGAACGAGAAATCCGTCGCGAACCGAGGTGACAAAAACGCTTGCCAACAGACAAAATTGGTCGCAAGCTAGCTCCGCATGACCGGCTGCGTCGGATTGCGACGTAATCGGGTACAGAATCGCCGACCCCGGCGGGGAATTCCGGATCCCCCCTGTTCCGCATCTCCGTCGGGTGTCGGCACCTCTTTTGCGAAGCACGTCGCACTTTCCAGAACGACACGCAAAAAGAAGGGGTCGAATGTCCCCCGACATTCGACCCCTGGCTACCTCAACGCGCACGTGGCCAGCCCTGTTCCACCCCGGCCTACGCTTTCGCGCATGCCGCGCTGAGTGCCCTTTAGGTAAAGCATGGAGCGTGCCAACATTGGCGCGCTCTTTTTGTTTTTGGGCTTCGCGCGCTGCGTTATGGCGAAAAACATCGGCGAAATGTGCGGTTTTTCGATGTCGGTCACATGCGTTCATGTCTGCGGTCGATGCGTGCGCGTAGCGAGGCGTACGACGCTCGTACGGGCGTCGCGTTCGAACCCGTAGTCAAACCCGTCATCGAACTCGCGCTCCAATCCACACTGCCGCGATGGCATCGCGAGCGCCCTGCGGCGAAAATACGCGACCGCCGACGGTCGCGTCCGCACGGCGACGCTTACGCAAGACAGGCAAACGCATGAACGATTTCTACAGTTTCGACGTCATCGTGATCGGCGGCGGCCACGCCGGCACCGAGGCCGCGCTCGCGTCCGCGCGGGCCGGTGCGCGCACGCTGCTGCTCACGCACAACATCGAAACCGTGGGCGCGATGAGCTGCAACCCGGCCCTCGGCGGTATCGGCAAAGGCCATCTGGTGAAAGAGATCGACGCGCTGGGCGGCGTGATGGCGCGCGCTGCGGATGCCGCCGGCATCCAATGGCGGCGTTTGAACGCATCGAAGGGCCCGGCGGTGCGCGCGACGCGCTGTCAGGCCGATCGCGCGCTGTATCGCAGCTTCATTCGTCGTGTGGTGGAAACCGAGCCGAATCTGACGGTGTTCCAATCGGCGGTGGACGATCTGATCCTCGAACACACCGCCGATGGCGATGTCGTGCGCGGCGCGATCACCAATACCGGTTTGCGCTTCCGCGCGCAGGCGGTGGTGCTGACCGCGGGCACGTTTCTCGCCGGCAAGATCCATATCGGCGAAACGCAATACGCCGCGGGTCGCATGGGCGATCCGCCGGCGGCGACGCGGGCCGCGAAATTGCGCGAGCGGCCGTTCGTCGTCGATCGCCTGAAGACCGGCACGCCGCCGCGCATCGACGGCCGCAGCCTGGATTATTCGGCGATGGACGAACAACCCGGCGACGATCCGCGCCCGGTGTTCTCGTTCATGGGCAGCGCGGCCGATCATCCGTCGCAGGTCTCGTGCTGGATCACGCACACCAGCGAGCGCACGCACCAGATCATCCGCAATGCGCTGCATCGTTCGCCGTTGTACAGCGGGCAGATCGAAGGCATCGGTCCGCGCTATTGCCCATCGATCGAAGACAAAGTGGTGCGCTTCGCCGACAAGACCTCGCATCAGATCTTCGTCGAGCCCGAAGGCCTGAACGTCTTCGAGATCTATCCCAACGGCATTTCCACCTCGCTGCCGTTCGATGTGCAGCTCGATGTGGTGCGCAGCTTACGCGGCTTCTAACGCGCGCATATCACCCGCGCCGGTTACGCCATCGAATATGACTTCTTCGACCCGCGCGGGTTGAAGGCGTCGTTGGAAACCAAAGCCGTCGCCGGTCTGTTTTTCGCCGGTCAGATCAACGGCACCACCGGTTACGAAGAAGCCGCCGCGCAGGGTTTGATCGCCGGTCTGAATGCCGCGCGATCCGTGCGCGGGCTGGATGCGTGGTCGCCGCGTCGCGACGAAGCCTATATCGGCGTGTTGATCGACGATTTGATCACGCACGGCACCAACGAGCCGTACCGGATGTTCACCAGCCGCGCCGAATACCGGCTGCAGTTGCGCGAGGACAACGCCGACATGCGCTTGACCGAAACCGGGCGCTCGCTCGATCTCGTCGACGATGCGCGGTGGGAACGCTTCTCGCGCAAGCGCGATGCGGCCGCGGCGGAAACGGAACGCTTGCGCGGCCTGTGGGCGACGCCGAACAACGCGCTGGGTCGCGAGACGGTGGCGACGCTGGGTATCGAACTGAGCCGCGAGACGCATGCCTTGGATCTGCTGCGGCGGCCGGAATTGGATTACGCCCGGCTGACGACGGTGTCGGGCCTCGGTCCCGCGGTGGACGATGCCGAGGTGGCCGAGCAGGTGGAGATCGAGGCCAAATACTCCGGTTATCTGGCGCGCCAGCGGGAGGAGATCGACCGGCAGCGGCGGCACGAACACACCGCGATTCCGCAGGACTTCGATTACGCCGCAGTGCCCAGCCTGTCCGCGGAAGTGC
>JADZBF010000292.1 GCA_020852215.1 Lysobacter sp.
CAGCACTTCATGCACCGCATTGCCGAAGGCGGTGCCGCCGAGCGTGGTCGCATCGTCGGCGAGCGCGGGCGCGGTTTCGTCGTCCGCGCCGGGGCGCACGAACGGTTCGGCGCCGCGCGCGTGCAGCGCGGAAAAACTGTGCAAACGCAGATCCGGCCCGAAGCGACGCTGCGGGATGCGCGTCGGCGGCGTCGATGCGCTTCGCTCGGCGTCGCGCGCGCGAAGAACCGGCCGCGACGCGTTCGGGGCGTAGTCGCGCACGACAATACTGCCCTCGGAATCCGCCGCGAGTCGACGAATACGCGCGTCCATGCCGGCGTAATCCAGCGCATCCTTCACCCGCCCGGTCGGCGCGCCGTCGTGCAGCAGATGATGCAGCGCGGTGCGCTCGGTGCTGCGATTGCGGCTCCAAACGACATGCAGCGCACAGCGCGCGCGGGTCAGCGCCACGTAGAACTGACGCTGCGCTTCGGCGCGTTCCTCGCGAGTCGCCGCATCCAGCAACGCGCTCAAATCGTTCGGCAGCAGATGCGTTTTGTGATGCCAGACGCGCGCCGCATGCCCGTCGACGCGCACATCGTCGGCGGTCAGCCCGCGATCCGGTCGTTCGCTGAGATACGCGAGGAACGGCAGCACGACGACGCCGTATTCCAAACCCTTGCTGCGATGGATCGTGGCGATTTGCACCGCGCCGGCGTCCGATTCCAGACGCAATTGCCGGGTTTCGTCGGCGCGCGCGGCGGAGGCGCGTTGGCGCGCGAACCACAGCCGCTGTTCGTTCGCGCCGTGACGTTGCGCGGATTCGGCCTGCAGCAGTTCGATCAGATGCAGCGCATCGGTGAGCCGGCGCGCGCCGCCGGTTTCGGCGAGCCAACGTTGCGCCGCCCCGGCCACGAACGGCAGCAACGCCGGCAACGGCCCGCGCGTGCGCCACAGTTCGGCAGCGGCTTCGAAGCGCGCGGCCTGCGTGTCCCATTCCGCGCCGTTGTCGTCGAGCGAGCGCAAATTCGCCGCATCGAAACCGAGCAGGCGCGTCGCCAAGGCCGCGCGTAGGCGCGATGCATCGTTCGGTTCGGCCAACGCGGCCAGCAGCGCATCCAGATCGTCCGCCGCTTCGCCCGCGAACACGCTGGCGGTGGAGAGCGCGGCCGCGGCGACGCCGGCCGAAGTCAACGCGCGTTGCATCAATGCGGCTTGATCGTGCGTCTGCGTCAGCACCGCGATATCGGCCGGCCGCACCGGGCGTTGCGCGTTCGCATCGCGTAGCGTGCCGCGCGCGAGCAAATCGACGATGGCGCCCACCGCGGCGGCGGCCATCATCGCGTATTCCTGTTCCTTCACCCGCAGACCTTTGCTTTTCGGGTCGGGGTTCTCCGGCAACCAATGCACGGTCATCGGCGGAACGGGCGCATCGTCGAGCCGCAAGTCGTCGTCGCGCGCGCCGGAAGCGGCGCGCAGCGAGTGGAATGCGATACCGTCCTTCGCGAACGGCAAAACGTGCTGCCGAAACACGGTGTCGATCGCGCGCAGCACGCCGGGCGTGGAGCGGTAATTGGCGTCGAGGCTGGAGAGGCCTGGCGCCGTGCCGCGCTTTGTTGCGTCCTCGTTCGCGATGTCGTCGTTGGCCGTGTCGCTGCGCGTATCGATCGGCTCGCCGTTCGGCGCATCGCCGGCATGACGCAGGATGTAGCGTTTCGCATCCAGATACATATCCGGATCGCCGCCGCGGAAGCGATAGATCGCCGGCTTGGGATCGCCGATCAGGCACAACCAGCGTTTTTCCGCGTCGGTCTGTTCGTGGATCCGCCGGAAAATATCCCATTGCCGTGCGTCGGTATCCTGGAATTCGTCGATCAGCAACGCCGGCCAGCGCGCGCCGAGCGCCGCCGCGAACGCCGGCTGCGCGCTGGCGCGCCACACGTCTTCGATCGCGCGGTCTTGATCGCTCAAGCCGCGCAGCGCCATCGCGGCGTCGTAGCGTTCGCGCGCCGCGTCGCGCAGCGCATGCAAGCGTTGCGCGCTCTCGGATTCGCCCGCGGCCGGCAGCAATGCGCGCGCGGTATCGCAGAGTTTGGGCAAATCGCCGGCCAACGCGTCGGGCTCGGACCACAGCGCGACCAACCACGCATGCGCGTCGGCGTCGCCGTGCGCGGATTTGCGCCACACGTCGGCGGCGACATCGCTCCAGATCTCGCCGGCATCGTCCACGATCGCGCGCGGCGCCAGCAAACCGGCGCGGAACCCGAATTCGCGCAGCGCACGATGACAGAAGCCGTGGATGGTGGAGATCGCCGCTTCGTCGAGCTGCAGCACCGCCGCCGCGATCCGCGCGCGCACGCGTTCCGCGCCGTGCAGCGCGACCGCGCGCGCCAGCACCGCACGCGTCGCCTGAGATTCGCCATCGCTGTCGCTGTCGTCGTCGCGTGCGTGCAGCCGCTGCGCGAGGCGCAACCGGCGACGCAAGCGTTCGCGCAATTCCTCGGTCGCCGCGCGGGTGAAAGTGACGACCAGCAAGTTCGGCAGCGGGTCGCCGTATTCCAGCAAACGCCGCAACACCAACGTCGCCAGCGCGAAGGTTTTGCCGGTGCCGGCGCTGGCTTCGATCAGGCGCAGCCCGGTCAGCGGCCAGTGCAAGGCGCCGTCGTCGTCGCGTCCGGTCATGCTTTCGTTTGCGGCGCTCATTCGCTCGGCTCCGTCGCCGCGAACACTTGCGCCGCGACTGCGCGGAAACGTTGCGCCACGGTATCGTCGACATCGTGAAACCCGCCGTGCGGGCGGAACGCGAGCGCGATCCAGGCGTCGTCGGCGTCGCCGCCGAAATCGCCGTAGGGATCGAACGCGGCCCGTGCGGTGGCCCAGGCCGCGTAGAGGTCTTTCTTGACGAGCGCTTCGGCATAAGCGAACGAGGTTTTCGGCGCGAACGGTAGCGGCCCGTCCTGGCCTTCGCGCCACAACGCCAGCAGCGTCGCCAAGCGCGCGCGCGCGGTGTCGCGGTCGATCCCGCGCCACACGCGGCGTTCGATCGGATACGGATCCGCCTCGTCGCCTTCACCGCGTTTTTTCGAAGCCTCGCGCTTGCCTTCGCCGATCAAAATCGTGGTCGCCGTTTCGCCCAGCACGCTCGCGAGCAGCAGATGATCGATGCCGGCGCGCACCCGACGATCGGCGTTCAATTTGCCGGCGGTGGCGACCGCGCGGGTGTCGCCATCCACGTCGTCGAATGCGAAGGCGATGCCGTGCGGCGCGTCGTCGCCGTGCGCGGCCACGGTGCGCGGTGCGTCGCCGCTGCGCACTTCGGCGCGCGCGGCGAGCAGGCGTTTCGCGACTTCGGTCGCGACCTCGCACAGCGTGTCGCCGTCGCGCCCGGGCGGCAACAGCGTGCGCGCGGCGAGATGCGTGCGGGCATCGCCGAT
This sequence comes from Lysobacter sp., assembly GCA_020852215.1. Taxonomy (GTDB): domain Bacteria; phylum Pseudomonadota; class Gammaproteobacteria; order Xanthomonadales; family Xanthomonadaceae; genus Lysobacter_I. Next base: position 3,414 of record JADZBF010000292.1, read on the forward strand.
GCCGTGGTCGATGTCGTCGGCGACCGTTTCGTCGTCGTCGCGCTCCACGGTGTCGCGCTCGAGCGCCAGCGCGTCGTCGAGCAAGTCGGCGATGGCGCGATGACGGACGAGTACGTTCTCGCCCAGCGGTTCGCGGTCGCGTTCGGCCTCTTCCGAGTCGGGCAGACGCAGGCCGAGGCGACGCTGCAGCCACCATTGCGCGGGATTGCGGAAAAACCGCTGCAGCGCGTCGCGATCCGGCGGCTCCGGTGCGCGTTCGTCGTCGCGTTCGGCGTCATTCGCATGCCGATCGAAATCCGCCGCCACGAACGGCGCGGGCGGCCGGCGCTCGCCCGTCGATGGCAGCCGCCATTCGTCGCGATACGACCAGCGTCGCGGGTCCAGATGTTGTCCGTCGTCGGCCACGCCGAACGCACGCGGCGAGAACGGCTGCAGCGGATGTTCGATCGTCAGCGCGCGTCGCGCGTCGGCGCCGTGCATCGTTTCCACGGCATCCAACAATTCGCCGATCAGC
>JADZBF010000293.1 GCA_020852215.1 Lysobacter sp.
AGCGCAGGCGGCGAAATCCCAAGCCGAAGCGGCGCGTCAACAAGCCGTCGCAGCGAAACAGCAGGCCCAAGCCGGCCAACAGGAAGGGCAAGCGGCGAAATCGCAAGCCGAAGCGGCGCGTCAACAAACCATCGCAGCGAAACAGCAGGCCCAAGCGAGTCGGCAGGAAGCGCAGGCGGCGAAATTGCAGGCCGAAGCGGCGCGTCGACAGGGGCAAGCCGCGAAGGAAGAGGCCGAAGCCGCGACATCGCCTCCGGATGTGCGGGCCGTGCCCAGCACGCCTGCGCCGTCTCCGATGATGAAGCTGATGCAGGATGTCTCGAAAAAGAACGCCAGCGGGAAGGTGGTGTTGGAAGTGCTCTTGGGGAAAGACGGCAGGGTGAAAGACGCGCGCGTCGTCGAATCCGTGCCGGCGGGTTTTTTCGATCAGGCCACGCTTGCGTACGTTCGAACGCGAACATTTCCGCCGTTTCTCGAAAACGGCGAACCGGTCGAAGCCTGGGGGCGTTTGCCGTTCGAGTACGACATCGATTGATCGCGACCGTTTTTTTGCGGGCGCGTTGCGGCTTGTTCCCCGACCGTCACGTCACGCCAAAACGAGCTTCGCCGCTGCGATCAACAACACAGCGCCCAGCGCATAACGCAAACCGCGCACGGGTAACCAACGCAGGCCGAGCTGGGTGCCGATCAAGGCGCCCAGCGCGACCGCCGCCAACCACAGCGGCAACGCTTGCGGGAATGTTTGCTGCGTTTGCATCAGACCGGCAAGCGCGGTCAGCGAATTGATCCACACGAACGCCACCGATGTACCGCTGGCGTCGCGCGTCGGCATCCAGCGCGCGAACAACAGCAGCGGTGTGAGAAAAATCGCGCCGCCAGTGCCGGTCAGTCCCGACAGCGTGCCGATGCAGGCGCCGGCGATCAGACCGATCGACCACGGTACACGTCGGTCGACGGCATCGGCGTCGTCGTGTTCGGCGCGCGTCGCGGAACGAAACACGCCGACGGCGGCGACGAGCAACACGATCGCGAGCAAGGTCGCGTAGCGTTCCTTCGGCAACGACACTTGCGCCGCGAGATATGCCGCGGGTGCGGAAGCGAGCACGAACGGCAGAATATTGCGCCAGCGGACGTGTCCGCCGCGCCAGAATCGCGCCAAACCGATCGCGCCGACCAACAGGTTCAATACCAGCGCCGTCGGCCGCTGTTCCGCCTGACCGAACCCCAGCAACACCATGACCGCGAGATAGCCGCTCGCGCCGGCGTGACCGACCGACGAATACAGCGCCGCGACCAGCAGGAATAATCCCGCGGCGAGTAACGCGACCTCGCTCAAAATTTGCGGCTCAACGCGCGCGCACTCGCGCCGCATCGGGCGGTGCCAACGCGCGATTCAACAAGCGCGCCAAACGTTCCGCTGCCAATCGCAACTGCATGTCGGCGGTGGGGCGCCAACGCGTGAGATACCCCGGCGCCAGCAAGCCGCGCGGCGGATAGAAACCCTCGCGACGCACGATGCGACAGGCGGTTTCGGCCCAGGAACCGACCGCCGCATCGCCCACGCCGGCCGGCGTCGGTAATGCGCGCAGGCGCCGAAGATTGCGTTGTTCGCTGCGGCTCGCCGCCATCACCACATCGCCGTCCCACACCCGATGCAGATTGCTGCCCAGGCCGCGGACCTGCAACTGATAAGTGTTGCCGCCGCGATCGTTCGCATAACCCGTGTGCAGCGGTTGATGGACATCGCCGACGAAATGCACCAAAAACTTCAAGGCCTGCGCGCGCACCGCATCCGGTTGGCGGCGGTCGGCGAGCAACGCCTCTTGGCGGCGAATCGCTTCGATCACGCAGTCGCCGTTGCGGCAATGCGCCGCGGCTCGGTAAACGCAATCGTCTTGAGCCAGATTGACGTAATGCCAGCTCGCGCTGCGACGTCCCAGATCCGGGTCGTTTTCGCGCAGATCGTCCGCCCAATTCGAAATGCCGGCCAAAGTCGGATCGCTCTCGCCGTGCAGCAGCCGCGCGATCTCCGCGCGTGCGCCGGGCGTGAGTTCGGCTTCGGCCATCGTGCCGATCAGACGATGACCCTGCGGCCCCCAGGCGTACGCGGGTGCGGAAAGAAAGACGACGATCGAAAGCGCGCATCGCAGAGCGCGTAGAAACGAACAGGCCATGCCGGCAGAGTAACCGAGCATGGCCTGTTTGTGTGTGGCGCAAGTGGATGGTGTATATGGGTCACTCAGCGATGAGTGACGCCATGGGTGCCGCCGGGCCGACGGCGCGATACGGGATCGTGTGAGAGGGAGGCGATCCTGCGAAGGCGAGTGCGACGCGTCGGAGAGAGGGGACGCGTCGCGCCGACGGCCGGCGGCGGGTGCTGCGATCGGAATGTTTCGATCAGAACTTGATGACGTACGCCGCGCCGTAGACCAGCGGGTCGATGTTCACGGTGCCGATGTCGGCGCCGTCGAGCTCGACGTCGGTGTCGATGTCGATCCAGCGGGCGTCGATGCGAATCGAACCGCGCTCGCTGACTTCGAAGTCGATACCGGCATGCGCGGCCAGACCGAAGGAGTTGCCCAGGCTCAGATCGCTGCCGGCGAGCGCGCCGGTGGTGTCTTCGCTGAAGAACGTGGTGAAGTTGACGCCGGCGCCGACGAAGGGCTTCACGGTGCCGTTGCCGAAGTGGTACTGCAGGGTGACGGTCGGCGGCAGATGCTTGGTCGAGCCGACGTTGCCCAGGCCCTTGATATTGATGTCGTGTTCGAACGGCCAGGAGGCCAGCACTTCGATACCGAGGTTGTCGCGGACGAAGTATTCGGCCGTGATGGTCGGACGCACGTTGCTGCCGACTTCGACGTCGAGCGCTCCGCCGAGCACGCTGCCGTTATCGGACTTCGGATTGACTTGGTGCGCACCGACGGAAATCGTCCATTCGCCGGCCTGTTGGGCGAAAGCGGGAGCGGCGACGCCGCCGAGCGCGAGAGCGAGGGCGAGCGGGACGAGACGGAATTTCATGGTTGCCTCCTAGGCGTTGTGGATGGTCACATCTTGTGGGGTCGGCTGAGCCGATTCATTGAGTCTAATCAAATTCTTAACAAATTGACCCTCCCGTTCAGCTTCGTGGACCCTACGGGGGCGTTCGGAATGCGCGTTCTGGAATGGGTGTCCCATCTCGCCGCGCCCTGTCGGGGTGCGCTCGGCTGCGTCCAGCGCTTCCGATCGGTCCGCTCTATCGTTCCGATGGCGGCCCGCGGGATCGCCGCATGCCCAATTCGGCCCGAATGGGCTCCAGCACGCGTCTCCACACCTGTCCGGGTGGTCAGGGGAAAGCCGGCTCGAAATCGCGCGCGAAGCGCGTTCTTCGACCACCTGCTAGCGGCCGGATCGATCGGCTAAAATGAACGGCTCACGCCCCCCACACTAGTTAGGAGCAACCCGCCCATGGCGATCAAGGTTGGCATC